>NZ_CAWMFQ010000206.1:0-1123 GCF_963866995.1 Aeromonas sp. ZOR0002
GGATGATAAGTTTATCACCACCGACTATTTGCAACAGTGCCCTCTGATGTTACATTGCACAAGATAAAAATATATCATCATGAACAATAAAACTGTCTGCTTACATAAACAGTAATACAAGGGGTGTTATGAGCCATATTCAACGGGAAACGTCTTGCTCGAGGCCGCGATTAAATTCCAACATGGATGCTGATTTATATGGGTATAAATGGGCTCGCGATAATGTCGGGCAATCAGGTGCGACAATCTATCGATTGTATGGGAAGCCCGATGCGCCAGAGTTGTTTCTGAAACATGGCAAAGGTAGCGTTGCCAATGATGTTACAGATGAGATGGTCAGACTAAACTGGCTGACGGAATTTATGCCTCTTCCGACCATCAAGCATTTTATCCGTACTCCTGATGATGCATGGTTACTCACCACTGCGATCCCCGGGAAAACAGCATTCCAGGTATTAGAAGAATATCCTGATTCAGGTGAAAATATTGTTGATGCGCTGGCAGTGTTCCTGCGCCGGTTGCATTCGATTCCTGTTTGTAATTGTCCTTTTAACAGCGATCGCGTATTTCGTCTCGCTCAGGCGCAATCACGAATGAATAACGGTTTGGTTGATGCGAGTGATTTTGATGACGAGCGTAATGGCTGGCCTGTTGAACAAGTCTGGAAAGAAATGCATAAGCTTTTGCCATTCTCACCGGATTCAGTCGTCACTCATGGTGATTTCTCACTTGATAACCTTATTTTTGACGAGGGGAAATTAATAGGTTGTATTGATGTTGGACGAGTCGGAATCGCAGACCGATACCAGGATCTTGCCATCCTATGGAACTGCCTCGGTGAGTTTTCTCCTTCATTACAGAAACGGCTTTTTCAAAAATATGGTATTGATAATCCTGATATGAATAAATTGCAGTTTCATTTGATGCTCGATGAGTTTTTCTAATCAGAATTGGTTAATTGGTTGTAACACTGGCAGAGCATTACGCTGACTTGACGGGACGGCGCTTCCCTACCCTCATGGCCGCCTCCCAGGAATCGACCCAGGTGCTTATCGTGGACATAATCCTTTACTCATAAATTGGCACTGTTGCAAAGTTAGCGATGAGGCAGCCTTTTGTCTTA
>NZ_CAWMFQ010000207.1:0-5276 GCF_963866995.1 Aeromonas sp. ZOR0002
GAGGAAGGCGGCTAGCGGCGCCAGCAAGCTGCTCCCCAAGAGGCTGGCCCACTGCACCGCGCGGGCCGGATCGTCCACCGCGAGATTGATCAGTCGCGCCAGCCAGATAAAGGCGGGGTAGCCCGGAAAGTGGGGGGAGAACTCCAGCACGCTAAAGCGAGTCACCCCGTGGGCGAAGTTCAGGGCATCGTCGGAATCGAGCGCCACGGGGAAGGTCAGTAGCCAGCCAAGCCAGGCCAGTTGCAGCAGAATGAGCAGCCAAATGGTGGTGGAGCAGGGGGAAGGCCAACGCCGGGCCATTACCTTACCCCTCATCCCCAGCCCTTCTCCCGCAAGGGGAGAAGGGGGCAAACCGGCGTCCGGGTGCATTTATCGGTAGGCCGTGCGTAGGGTGGGTAGAGCGCAGCGAAACCCACCGTTTGTCACAGCGAGGCGGCGCAATGATTGGCAGGTTGCCATCAAAGCGGTGCCAGCACGGCCATCAGCGCTTTTTCGGCCTCGGTGAAAGCGGCGGCGTCGGCGGGCTTGGCTCCCACCCCGAACACTCCCGGGTTGCCGATGGCATCGAGCACCTTGGCCAGCGCCTGTTCGGCGGCCTTGCGATCCCCTTCATCGAGGGAGGGGAGGATCAAATCGAGGAAGCGCTTGCTCTTGACCACCAGCACCTTGGCGGTCTGGTAGTCGCCAAGGTTCTGGCTGGCCCCCTCGAGGCGGCGCTCGATCTCCGCCTTGTAGGCCCGGTTGAGCAGGGCGGCGGTGGTTGCAGCGTCTTTGGCCTTGATGGCGGCGGCCAGCGGTGCTTGCAGCTCCACCTTGTGGTGCTGTTCCAGATAGGTCAGCTCCTCGGCAATCTCGCTCAAGGTGGCACTGGCATCCTTGCCGTCAGTGGCGGCGCCCAGCAGTGCCTCGCGGGCATCGATCAGCGGCTCCTTGCCGGCGGCGGCGTAGGAGTAAGCCTGCGCCTGACCGCTCAGGGCCAGCAGCAGGGTGAGGGCAAGTAAACCCGGGCGGATGGTCATCCTGTTCTCCTTACATTTGCCAAGAGGTTATGCCCATGGCGCGGCACTCAGGCCACGCTCTGGGTCTCGATCACGGTATTTTCGTTGCGATGATTGAAGATGGCGTGACGTCTGTCCACCCCGTCGATCATCATGTCTGCGGCCATCATCCCCATCTCCATGGCGGTGTCGGTGAAGATGTAGCGGAATGTCCCCTGACGGCCGGTCATGATGAGGTTGCCTATCGGCATCAGCGCCTTGATGGCTTCGTTGCGGCGGGCCTGATAACCCAGATCCATCAGCGGATAGGCGTATTCACTGCGCGCTTCGAATGTCTCATCGCCGAGCTTCTGGGTATCGACGCCGAGGCTGTCGAGATCAGCGGTGACCCGACCGCGCAGATCAGAGAGCGGTGCCTGCCAGGTGGCATCCCCCGGGTTGCAGGGGATCTCCAGCATCACGGATGTTTGCCCCATTGGTGCCATAAAGGGGCTGCGCCGGCGCGGCTCCTGCAGACGGGTCGCCAGAATATGGGGGTCGGAGAGGTACTGCCAGGTGTTGTCCGACAGGTTCTCCTGTTTGAGGGGCATATTGACGAAGCGAAGCGACCGGTAGTGGAGATCGCACGGCAAGCCCAGATGCTGGCAGGTAAGCGGCAGCGGCAGGGTGGAGATCACCTGATCAAAGCGCTCGCTTTGCTCCACGTCATCTTGTTTCCAATACACCCGTTCGATGCGGCCATCGGCCTGCTCGAGGCGGGTGATGGTGGCGCCGGTCTTGAGTGTGACGCCCTCTGTCACCAGCCGCTCCCCCAGGATGGTGAAAATCTGGCCGAAGCCGTACTTGGGATAGCGGTATTTGCGGGCATAGGTGCGCACCGACATGCTGCCGTTGCGCCTTGGCAGCAGGCGGCGCGCCACGTCTTTGAGATCGATCAGGCTGATGCGCTGGCCAGCCCAGTCGGCGGAGAGCTGGTCCGGGTTGATGCCCCACAACTTGCCGGTGTAGCCCTCGAAGAACTGGCGGTAGAGGGTGCGACCGAAGTGGCTCTGGATCCACTCGGCAAAGCTCGCCTTGGCAAAATCGGTGGGCTTCTTGGCAAAGGGTAACAGCAGCAAGTCTTTCACCGCACCGGCCATCAGGGCCAGCGGCGCCGTCTTGAGGAGGTTCGGCAGGTTCAAGGGGTAGTCATAGGTACGCCCGCCAAAGCGGATCACGCTCTTTCGCTCGGCGTGGAGCAGGTCGTCCCCCATCAGTTCGTCGATAAAGGCGAGCAGCTCGGGGTTCTTGGTGATGAAGCGGTGGCCGCCGTAGTCGAAGCGATACTCCCCGTCGCGCCCCTTGAAGGTCTGGGTGGCACACATGCCGCCCACGACCGGCTCCTGCTCGAACAGGGTGACAGCAAAACCGGCCTGGCGCAGGCGCCAGGCGGCCATCAGACCGGCAGGGCCGGCGCCCAGCACCGCAATGTGCTTCTTGTTGTTGTCGTTCATGAGTGTTCCGAAACGGCGTGATAGCTGGGGGAGCGCGCCTGTGCGCGGCTCCCGAACAGAGTGTGATCCCCGGGCTCAGCCCCTGGTCGGAGCGGCGCTCCCCTGGGGGCGATAGCTGCGATGCCAGAGGGTGACAAAGATGATGAGGTAGCAGGCCCAGGTCAGCAATTGCAGGCCCGCCGGTGAGGCGTTGTAGCCAAACAGGGCGCGCAGGAAGGTGCCGAATACCCCCTGATCGTCGAGGATGTGGCTGATGTTGAAGACAGGCGTGGTCCAGAAGGTGATGACGTCCGCTGCCTGCAACATGTTGACGGCGGACGAGAGCAAGCCTGCGGCGATGATGATGATAAGCAGGCCGGTCCAGCGGAAGAAGGGGGCCAGCGCCACCTTGCGGGTGGAGCGCAGCAGCCCCCACACCAGCACCACAGAGACCAGCAGCCCCGCCAGCGCGCCCATCAGCCCCTGGTGCAGATCCACCCCTTGCCCGGAGTAAACCAGGGCCGAGAAGAAGAGCACGGTTTCAAAGCCTTCGCGCATCACCGCCAGGAAGGCGAGCAGCACCAGACCAAACAGGTTGCCACCGTCGATGGCGGCATCGATGCGCGCCGTCATGGCCCCCACCTGGGATTTGGCCTGTTTTTGCATCCAGATAGCCATATAAGTGAGCACCAGGGTGGCGAAGATCAGGATCCCCGCCATCAAGAGGTGGTTGTAACGTTCGCTCTCGAACTGGCTCACCACCACCTGGAACAGGAAGGCGACGACAAGGGAGGCGACGAGACCTAGGCCCACCCCCAGATAGATGAACTTGTTGTAGCGGCTTGCCCCCAGCTTGGCGAGGTAGGAGAGGCAGATGCCGACCAGCAGGAAGGCTTCCAGCCCCTCGCGCAGGGTAATGAGAAAACTTGCGAACATCAGGATTGAGGCTCCGTATCGGGCGTGAGGGGGAGGGGCTGCAGGGTCAGTTGCAGCCGATTGAGTTGCACTATGGGTGGCTCCGGCAAGCTCGGCTCGGCGGCGCGCACCGCATCATTGACCCACTTGGGGTAGGTGCGGAAATTGAGTCTGATATCGGCCTTGAAGGGCCCCTGGGCATCAGCCGGCAGCGGCCAGGCTTCATCGCGCCAGCCATCGGCCGGGATGCGGGTGTCTTCAAGGAGCTTGGCATAGCGCCAGAACTTGAGCCCCACCGGCTTGCCCTCGGCATCGCCGAACACTTTTCTAAATAGCCGCGCATCCTCAGGGACGGCGCCGTTCACCGGCTGGCCGCTTTCAAGCACCCGCTTGCCGCTGGCGTCGGTAACGGTCAGCTCCAGCCAGAGTTCACGGAAATCGGCGACCCCGGTGGGCAGGGCGTGGCCGGCGCCGGTGTTGGCGACTCTCACTACCAGTGCGGGTTGGCCACTCTGGTTTTCAATGCGGGCCGAGAGGGTGGCGCTGGAGCGCAAGAGCGCCAGGCTCTCCTGCTCGAGCGCGGGATTGCGCAGCCCCACCAGCTGGTGCTGGGCACCGGTAAAGTTGTGGCGATAGAGCCGCTCTTTCACGGTGCCGTTTTCGGTGGACTGGCCCGCCACCGGCGCGCCGCCATTGCCCGGCTCGGGGTTCATATGGCAGTCGATGCAGGTGCGCCGTTTGGCGGGATCTTCGGCTTTGGCGAAGCTGGATTTTTCCCACTCGTCCCAGGTGTTGACGATATTGGCGCCGGTGCCCGGGGCAAACTCGTTGTGGCACGACTTGCACAGGGACGCGTCCCGGTAGAAATCCTTCTGGTAAGAGGCCTTGTGCATGGCGGGGCGGGCGTTGATCTGCCGCTCGGCCAGCCAGTGCTGGAGGCTGCCCCCCGGGGCATCCTCGAACACATAGCTCTCGCGGTCTTTCAGATTCACGGTAAAGGCGCTGTTGCCGCCGGCATCCTCGAGCTTGGTGATGCGATGACAGAGCACACAGCCGGTCCCTTCTTCCACCACGGGCTCGCCTTTCTGGTGGGCCGCAATGAGCGAAGCACCGCCCTGCTCGAACATGTGAGAGCCCTTGGGCAGATCAGTCTGACCGTTCATCACCTGCTGGGGCATGTGACAGCCCTGGCACCACTGGCCGAAGGCCTCCCCTTCGGTTTCGCGGGCCAGCGCCTGCACCACCTTGTAGTAGGGGTGGGAGTTGCCCATCAGCCGGTGGTTGCTCTCGCTCCAGTCCTTGAACGCCTGTTGGTGGCAGTTCTGGCAGGAGGCGGAGTTGAGCCACTCTTTCGGGTGGGTGGTCGGCGCCTTGGCAGGATCCCTGCGCGGGGCATCGAGCCTGAGCCAGTTGGCCAGATAGGGGAGGTTGCCGTCACTGGTCACGAAAGCGTGCAGATCCTCCATCATCGCCTGCACCTCGGGCTGGAGCTTGGCGGGGTCAACTGCCTCGGCCCCATCGCGGGTGTCATGACCCATGCCGCCCTGGGTCTGCTGGGTCATGCGCAGGTATTCGCCAATAAAGTCCCCCGCCACCATGTTGGCGAGGTTAGCGTGGCCGTTGATGGCGTTGTCACCGCTCTGCTGGCGATGGGCCGCCATCAGATAGCGGTTGGTGAAGTTGAACCCGTCCAGATGGCAGGAGTTGCAGCTCATCCAGTTGTCCCCCGCCATGGGGAAGCGGCTATTGGCGGCAGTATTACCCAGGTTGAACAACCGCTCACCGCGCTTGAGGGCTTTGGGGCGGGGATCGGTCTCTACCAGCTTGGCGAAGTGGGGCACATCCACGGTGACCCGGGCAAACGGGCCGCTGCCGCCGCTATTGAGGCGGG
>NZ_CAWMFQ010000207.1:5336-8518 GCF_963866995.1 Aeromonas sp. ZOR0002
CCCCATGACGTTGTGGACCAGGATGTGGTCGCCATCGATCAGCAGATCGCGCGGATTCTGGCCCGGCAGGTGACGCAAGAGCTGGGTCGCCTTGGCGCCCCCCTGAAACTTCTTGCGGCGGTGGCGGTTGCTGTTCTGCTTGCCGCTGCGCGACAGGTCGAACACCAGCAAGTCTTCGGAACCCGCCAGGGTCAGGTAGACCCGCTTGCCATCGGCGGCGAAGCGCGCCGCGAACGGGTTGGAGACGATCTGGCTGCGGTTGCCGACGCTGGGCAGGTTGATCTGCAAGAAGAGCTGTTTTCTTTCATCGACCCGCTCCTTCTCTTCATCGAGATCGATGATGGAAACCGCCGGGAAGACGGTGCTCTGAAACTGGAAGGGGTGGTCGAAACTCCAGAGCACGTGGGGCAGCCAGGCTTCGCTGCCATCGGGGGAGAGGGCGATGCCGTCCAGCAGGCGCGGCAATCCCTGGGAGTCGCTCGGGGTGTCGCTGTGGGTTTCCGCCAGGGTGATGAGCTTGGGCTTGGGGAGGGTAGCGCCCTTCTCAAGTTTGGCGAGATCATAGATGGCGAGCTGGCCTGTCATGGCGTGGGTGAGCAGCAGGCGATCGTCGTTGGTCAATGCCAGCCCGCGGGGAGTCTCGGCGGTTTTTGCATCCAGCTGGAGGTTGCCCGTGCTGTCATAAGCCTGAAGGCGCCCTCCCTCGAACAGCGTGACCCAGAACCACTGCCGCTTGGGATCGAAGATGACGCCATAGGGTCTATGGCCGGTGGGGATCGCCTTTTCCAGGGTGAGATCATCATCCAGCAGCAGCAGGCGATCGCCGCTGTAATCGGTGACCAGCAGGGTGCCGTCATCGGCGCGGGCCAGCTGACGCAGATCGCCCCCCAGCTGCACCTCGTTGAGGCGCTTGCCAGTGCCCCGCTCGAGCAGGGTGACGGAGCCGGCACTCTGGTTGGCGGTGACGAGGCGCGGGGCGCTCCCCTCGTCATAGGCAATCATGGCGGTGCCCATCTCCCGGGCCGAGGCGGTCACCAGCAGCAGGGCGGCCAACATCAGGGATAACAACAACTTCAACATAAGATCAGGTGCGCCATTTCAAGATGGTCCAGCGCCAGGCGTGGCGCAGCACCAGGGGCGTCAACGCGAGGGTGCTCAGCCAGTGGGCCCAGCTGGCAAGGTTGCCGAGGCTATCCCCCGGGGTGCCGTGCAGCACCAGCACCAGTCCGCTTGCCAGACAGACCAGCAGCAAGGCTTCGATGATGCGCCCCGTGGTGCGCAGAAAAGGCTTGCGGCTCTTGCGCAGCAGACTGCGATGGGAGAGCCAGAAGGCGCCAAACAGCAAAGGGAACAGGGTGAGCGAGAGGGCGACGTGCAAAAACAGGTTCCAGCGTGCCAGGGACCAGGTCGGCGTCAGGGGTTCCCACAGCAGCAGGCCGGAGAAAAACATCAGATAAAGGGCACCCTCGGCCGCCTGATGGTGATAGGCCAGCCACTGCCAGCAGTGTCGTGGTGAGAGGGAAAGACTCGTCATGGGTGCTCCAGCTCCCGGGCGGTTCAGCCCGGGGCGAGCAAGTTTACAATGCAGTAAGGGTAATGAAAAGAGTTATCAATTCGGCTCTTGATGAATAGACCCTGAATGGCGCCGGGCCCTATTTGTGCTCCGCCAGCCGCTCGGTCACCGCATAGATAAGTGCCGCGGTGGAGAAGGCGAGGAAGACGATGACCGACCACTTCATCTCGATCTCGTTGCCGGTGCCGTCGTCAAGGAAGGCTTTGAGCACCTCGATGCCGGCGATGGTCACCAGAGAGTTGATGACGATGAGCTTGAGGGACGCGAAGTTGATCTTGCTGAGCCAGTTGTCGCCGAGGGCCGCTCGCTGCTCCGGGGTCTTGATGAACTGCACGTAGCCGCAGATAGCCACCAGGATCAGCATCTGGGCCACCAGCACGAAGTCCACCAGGGTGAGTACCCCCGTGATGAGATCCAGATAGTGGATGTCGATGATGTCGCGGCACAGCACATAGAGCTGCATGGCGAACTTCACCATCAGGAGGGCGACACAGATAAGGATGCAGACATAGAAGGGGAACATCATCAACCGGCTGCCGTTGAGCATGACGTTGAAGCGGCGCATGGGAAACTCCATCGAAAAGGAAGGCAGCCAGAATATCCGGAAAGAAAGGAGCGGGAAAGCGCCTTGGCGCCTCCCGCCCGGCCTAGAGGGGGAAAGTGGGCAGGCCCTGGAACAACTGCTGCAACCCCTCGCCCCATGCCTTTCGCAGCGCCACGAAATGGGGGTTCTGTTCGGTGATGCGGTGCTGGTTCGTCGCCGAGAAGCTGCCCTCGTGATAGATCAGGGCATCCAGGGGCAAGCCCACCGACAGATTGCTGCGCAGGGTCGAGTCGATGGAGATGAGGGCGCACTGCAATGCGGTCTGAAGCGGCGTCTCATGGTGGATGATGCGATCAATGATGGGCTTGCCATATTTGCTCTCACCAATCTGGAAGTAGGGGGTGTCGGCGCTCGCCTCGATGAAGTTGCCCTCCGGGTAGATGTGGAACAGGCGGTGGCGCTCCCCCCGGATCTGCCCCCCCAGCAGGATGTTGCAGCCGAAGTTGATATGGCCCTGCTGCTGACCTCCATCCCGGCTGATGACGGTGCGTATGGTCTGGCCGATGAGGGCGGCAGCCTCGTAGAGGCTGGGGAGGGCAAGGAGCTCCTGCCCCTCCGTCAGCAGGCTGATGACGCTCTGGGTGGTGGCCAGATTGCCCGCGCTTTGCAGTACTATCACCCTGTCCTCCCGGGTGAAGAGGTGCAATTTGCGGAAGGTGGCGATGTGATCCACCCCCGCATTGGTGCGCGAATCGGACGCAAACACCATGCCGTCTTGCAGGCACATGGCGACGCAATAGGTCATGACCGCACTCCCGCCAGGACTCTCCCGGTCTTCATTGCTGCTGTCCATCCAGGCGGGTCACCTGCGCCTGGCTCTGCAACTGTTCGCACCCGCCGCCATAGCGCACGCCGCGCACCGGACAGGCATCCAGATAATCCATGCCGACCGCGAGCTTGAGGTGCTCACTGGTGGAGCTGGTGAGGTTGGTGACGTCGAACGTGTGCCAGCGCTCCTCGATCCACACCTCGGCCCAGGCGTGCATCGCCACGTGGCTACTGTAA
>NZ_CAWMFQ010000208.1:0-10662 GCF_963866995.1 Aeromonas sp. ZOR0002
GCCAGCGCATAACGGATGGCCAGCAGATTGATGAGAGAGGCGAAGAGTCCGCCATGCCTACAAGCGATACTTCCACCCAGCCTGTCATTGTCCCCCCGGTGGCTGCCAAGCACCCCCATACCCTGAAAAAACACGGGGACACGCGCGTCGACAACTACTACTGGCTGCGTGACGACGAGCGGCAGAAGCCCGAGGTGCTGGACTATCTCAAGGCCGAGAATGCCTACACCGAGGCCATGCTTGCACCGATCAAGCCGCTGCGCGAGCAGCTCTACAAGGAGATGGTGGCCCGTATTCCCCAGCAGGACGAGTCTGTCCCCTATGTGAAGAACGGCTACCGCTATCAGACCCGTTACGAGCCGGGCAAGGAGTACGCCATCTACTCCCGCAGCAAGGTGGAAGGGGACGGGGCGCCCACCCTGCTGCTGGATGGCAACCAGCGCGCCGAAGGCCACGAGTTCTATGCCCTGGGGGCGCTCGAGGTGAGCCGCAACAACCGTTGGTTGGCGGTGGCGGAAGATTATCTCTCCCGCCGTCAATACAGGATCCAGTTCCTCGATCTGGAGAGCGGCGCCTGGGCCGCCGACACCCTCGAGAACACCTCCGGCAACCTGGTGTGGGCCAACGACAGCAAGACGGTCTTCTACGTGCGCAAGCACCCCAAGACCCTGCTGCCCTACCAGGTCTATCGCCACGAGCTGGGCACGGACCCCGCGAAGGATATCCTGGTCTACGAGGAGAAGGACGACTCCTTCTATGTGAGCCTCTACGCCACCACCTCGGAAGATTTCATCGTCATCTCCCTCTCCAGCACCACCACCAGCGAGGCGCGCCTCATTGATGCCAATGTGCCGGGCCAGACGCCACGCCTGTTCCTGCCCCGTCAGGTGGATCACGAATACAGCCTGGATCACTACCGTGGTCGCTTCTATGTGCGCTCCAACAAGGACGGCAAGAACTTCGGCCTCTATGAGACCAAGGAGAGCCCGGTGGATCGCTGGAAGGCGGTGATCGCCCCCAATCCGGACGTGCTGCTGGAGAGCTATGCCCTGTTCAGGGACTGGCTGGTGCTGGAGGAGCGCAGCCAGGGGTTGACCCGGTTGCGCCAGGTCAACTGGCAGAGCGGCGAGCAGAAGGAGATCGCCTTCGACGATCCCGCCTATGTCACCTGGCTTGCCTACAACCCGGAGCCGGACACCAGCGCCCTGCGCTATGGCTACTCCTCCATGACCACGCCGTCCTCCACCTATGAGCTCGACATGGACAGCGGCAAGCGGACCCTGCTCAAGCAGCAGCCGGTGGCGGGCTTCGTGCCTGCGCAATATGCCAGCGAGCGGCTCTGGATCACCGCCCGTGACGGCGTGGCCGTGCCGGTGTCGCTGGTCTATCGCAAGGACAAGTTCAAGAAGGCAGGGGGCGGTGCAGGCACCAATCCCCTGCTGGTCTACGGCTATGGCTCCTACGGCGCCAGCATGGACCCGGACTTCAGCAGCTCACGCCTGAGTCTGCTGGACCGGGGCTTCGTCTACGCCATCGCCCATATCCGGGGTGGCGAGGAGCTGGGCCGCACCTGGTATGAAGAGGGCAAGCTGCTCAAGAAGCAGAACACCTTCAACGACTTCATCGACGTGACCGAGGCGTTGGTGGCGCAAGGCTATGGTGCCAGGGATCAGGTCTATGCCATGGGGGGCAGCGCCGGCGGTCTGCTGATGGGGGCCGTCATCAACCAGGCGCCCCAGCTCTATCGCGGCGTGGTGGCCCAGGTGCCCTTCGTCGACGTGGTCACCACCATGCTGGACGAGTCCATTCCCCTCACCACAGGGGAGTATGACGAGTGGGGCAACCCGAACAAGAAGCGCTACTACGACTACATGAAGGCCTACAGCCCCTACGATCAGGTCAAGGCCCAGGCCTACCCGAATCTGCTGGTGACCACGGGGTTGCACGACTCCCAGGTGCAGTACTGGGAGCCAGCCAAGTGGGTGGCCAAGCTGCGTGAGTTGAAGACGGATGACAACCAGTTGCTGCTCAGTACCGACATGGAGGCCGGTCACGGCGGCAAGTCGGGCCGTTTCAAGGCCTATGAGGACATCGCCCTGGAGTTCGCCTTCATTCTGGAGCTGGCTGGCAGCAAGGCGTGATGGCCGGGCCCAAATGAAATCAGCTTGTTACCAAACCCCGTTCCGGCAGCCCCGGATCGGGGTTTTTGCATCTTGGCGACAAAAGCGTCATTAACGTCGTGTTTATGCTGTTCAGTAAGCACTTCGCAATATAACGGACCAGGTTTCTAATCCTTGCCAGTCAAGGGTTGCGAAAGAATCTGGGCGTGCTTTTTATTGCTTCCCTTTGATAGTTCATGTAATTAATCTGCCCTTGAGAAATTAATGATCCGCTTCAAACTTCTCGCTATTTAAATCCGCCATTTTGCTGTTTTGTTTGATTTATGTTGGTGTTATGTGCTTAATCGGGGCGTTAATGCTTTTGAACTGACCCGTTTCTGGTCAGATCACCTCCGATCGGCATGACGCTGATTATCTCACTGCAGGATGATGGTGGCTTCTGGAAGGGCGCGTGCCGCTCGACCATTTCCTCGTACGAGGTCGTATAGGCGAACCCAGTCTTGGTGCGGGTCTGTCTCATATTCTCCCGGGAAACGGGTGAAATAAATCAATGAAAAGGATGAAGAACATGAAAGGATTATCCTTGGCGTGCGCCTTGTCGGCGGCTCTGGTCGGTGTGTCGTTTGGTGGTCCGGTGCAAGCGCAGGAGCGCTTCGTGACCATAGGCACCGGCGGTCAGACCGGCGTCTACTACGTGGCGGGCCAGTCCATCTGCCGCTTCCTCAACCGCGGCGCCGCCGATCACCAGATCAAGTGCAACGCCCCGGCCAGTGGCGGTGGTGTTGCCAACGTCAACGGCATCCGCTCCGGCGAATTCAACTTCGGCATCATGCAGTCCGACCACCAGTACAAGGCGATGAAGGGCGTCGAGCCGTTCAAGGCCGAAGGTCCGATGGATGACATCCGCGCCGTCTTCTCCCTGCAGAGCGAAGTGTTCACCATCCTGGCCCGCAAGGACGCCAAGGTAGCCAGCTTCGACGACCTGAAGGGCAAGCGCGTCAACATCGGCAACCCGGGTTCCGGTCAGCGTGACACCTTCGAAGAGATCATGACCGTGAAGGGCTGGGACAAATCCGCCTTCAGCCTGGTCTCCGAACTGAAACCCGCCGAGCAGGCCTCTGCCCTGGGTGACAACAACATCGACGCCATGAGCTACTTCGTCGGCCACCCGAACGGCGCCATCCAGGAAGCCTCCACCACCACGGACACCGTGCTGGTGCCGGTCACCGGCCCCGAGATCGACAAGCTGCTGGCCGAGAAGAGCTACTACAGCAAGGCCGAGATCCCGGGTGGTCTCTACAAGGGCAGCCCGAACCCGACCCCGTCCATCGGTGGCAAGGCGGTGCTCTCCACCAGCGCCAAGGCTGACCCGAAAGTGGTCTACCAGCTGGTCAAGTCCGTGTTCGACAACCTGGACCGTTTCAAGCGCCTGCACCCGGCCTTCGCGGATCTGAAGGAAGCCGACATGATCAAGGTGGGTCTCTCCGCTCCGCTGCATGAAGGCGCGGTGCGCTACTACAAGGAACGTGGCTGGATGTAATCCGGCTGCGTCTTCGGATGTGCCCCGGACTCGCTCCTCCTTCGGGGGAGCGAGTCTCATTTATTGCAGTACCTACAGAGTCACACTATGCAGCAAACACAACAACAAGAGGCGTTCTCGGCCGAGGAGCTGATCGCCCAGGACGTCGGCGCCAGGCTGCCCGTCGGCCCCATGAGCTGGATCATCGCGGGTCTTGCGCTGATCTGGTCCCTGTTCCAGCTCTGGATTGCCTCGCCGCTGCCCTTCTCCCTTGGCATCGGCGTTCTCAACGACACTGAAACACGCTCGATTCACCTGGCCTTCGCCATCCTGCTCGCCTACCTGGTGTTCCCGGCCATGCGCAGCTCACCGCGAGACAGGGTTCCCCTTGCCGACATCGCCCTCGGCCTCGTCGGTGCCGCCGTCGCCAGCTATCTGTTCGTGATGTACCAGGAGCTTGCCCAGCGTCCCGGCAACCTGACCACCATGGACTTCGCGGTGGCCTGCGTCGGCATTCCGCTCCTGCTGGAAGCGGCCCGCCGCGCCCTGGGCCCGGCCCTGGCGGTCATCGCCATCGTCTTCCTGGCCTACAGCCTGGCCGGTCCCTGGATGCCTTCCCTGCTGGCCCACCGCGGGGTGAGCCTGCATGCGCTGGCCAACCACCAGTGGATCACCACCGAAGGGGTGTTCGGCATCGCCCTCGGGGTCTCCACCAGCTTCGTCTTCCTGTTCGTGCTGTTTGGCGCCCTGCTCGAGCGTGCCGGTGCGGGCCATTACTTCATCCAGCTCGCCTTCAGCCTGCTGGGTCACCTGCGCGGCGGCCCGGCCAAGGCGGCCGTGGTCGCCTCGGCCCTGACCGGCGTCATCTCCGGCTCCTCCATCGCCAACGTGGTGACCACGGGCACCTTCACCATCCCCATGATGAAACGGGTCGGTTTCTCCAAGGAGAAGGCCGGCGCGGTGGAAGTGGCCTCTTCGGTCAACGGCCAGATCATGCCCCCGGTCATGGGGGCTGCGGCCTTCCTGATGGTGGAGTACGTGGGTATCCCCTATGTGGAGATCATCAAGCACGCCTTCCTGCCGGCGGCCATCTCCTACATCGCCCTGCTCTACATCGTGCACCTCGAGGCGCTCAAGCTCGGGATGCAGCCCATCGGCAACCGTCAGCCGCGCCCCTGGCTGCGCCGCCTGACCGGCTTCGCCTTCGGTGCCGCCCTCATCAGCGGCCTCTCCATGGCGGTCTACTACGGTCTGGGCTGGCTCAAGCCGGTACTGGGTGACTATGCCCTGCCGGGGATCAGCGTGCTGCTGGCCGTCGCCTACCTGGGACTGCTGAAGATCGCCGCCAGCAACGCGCCGCTGCCGGCGGAAGACCCGGACAAGCCACTGGACGAGCTGCCCGAGACCCGCGCCGTGCTGCTCTCCGGCCTGCACTTCCTGCTGCCCGTGGTGGTGCTGGTGTGGTGTCTGATGGTGGAGCGCCTCTCCCCCGGGCTGTCGGCCTTCTGGGGGTCGGTGATGCTCATCATCATCCTGCTGACCCAGCGACCGCTGCTGAACTGGCTGCGCACCGACGGCAAGCATGACTACGGCTCCTTCACCGATGGCGTGGTGGACCTGCGCGAGGGGCTGATTGCCGGTGCCCGCAACATGATCGGCATCGGCATTGCCACCGCCACTGCCGGCATCATCGTCGGGGCTGTCTCCCAGACCGGCGTCGGCCTGGTACTGGCGGATCTGGTGGAGTTCCTCTCCATGGGCAACCTGCTGCTCATGCTGATCCTCACCGCGCTGCTGAGCCTCATCCTCGGCATGGGGCTGCCGACCACTGCCAACTACATCGTGGTATCGAGCCTGCTGGCGCCGGTGATCGTCACCCTGGGTCAGCAGAACGGCCTCATCGTGCCGCTCATCGCGGTGCACCTGTTCGTCTTCTACTTCGGCATCATGGCGGACGTGACCCCGCCGGTGGGGCTGGCCTCGTTCGCCGCGGCCGCCGTCTCCAAGGGCGACCCCATCAAGACAGGGATCACGGCGTTCTACTACAGCCTGCGTACCGCGGCGCTGCCGTTCCTGTTCATCTTCAACACGGATCTGCTGCTCATCAACGTGGACTTCGCCCACGGCGTACTGATCTTCTTCGTGGCCACCATCGCCATGCTGATCTTCGCTGCCGCCACCCAGGGCTTCTTCCTGGTGAAGAGCCGCTGGTACGAGAGCGTGCTGCTGCTGTTGGTGGCCTTCACCCTGTTCCGTCCTGGCTTCTGGATGGATCTGCTGCACGACCCATATCGCGACACCGCCCCGGCCGAGCTGGTCCAGACCATGGGGCAGGTGGAGGCCGAGAGCACCCTGCGCCTGCGCATGGAAGGGGAAGATGCGGTGGGCAAGTTGCGCCGCTTCACCGTGCTGCTGCCGGTGCCGGATGGCGCGAGCGGTGAGGATCGTCTGACCAAGCTGGGGATCCAGACCTATGAGCAGGACGGCAAGATCCTGATCGACACCGTCACCTTCGGCAGCCAGGCGGCCGATCTGGGGCTGGAGATGGATCAGCAGATCCTGAGCGTCAAGGCGCCCACCGAGCGCTGGCCCAAGGAGCTGATGTGGCTGCCGGGCTTCCTGCTGTTCGGGGCCGTGGTCTGGCTGCAACGCCGCCGGGTCGCTCGACCCTGATCATCACCCAATAAAAAACGGCGCCTTCGGGCGCCGTTTTTTATGCTGGGCCGTGATGCCGGCCGCTTCGGGCCATCAGTCCAGGGCATCAGTTGGACTGGGTCTGCTTCTGTTTTTGCAGTTGGTCGAGGGTCTGCTGCTCCTGCGGGCTGAGGCCAAGCTGCTCGCAGGCCTGTTCAAAGCTGATGCCAAGATGGCACATCATGATATCGATAGCGGGCAGGTAGTTGGTCATAGCATCTTCCATGGTGATCCTCCAGAGCTGTCTCTTATGCCCGAGGGCGGGGATGGGGGCAATTAGACTTTAGGTGTAGGGAGCCATCTGCTTCAGCCTCTGCCACTGGCCGGGGGAATTTGCTACTCTTGCGGGCACTAAAGAGGTTGCCGCCCCAGGGCGAGCAGCCGGTGAGGAGCAGGGCATGTTATTGAGTTTCTTGATCATCGCATCGGGCTGGTGGCACATCCGCGCGGCTTACGGCTCAGACTCCCGTCAGTTCTACATCAGCAAACCCCTGACCATGCTGTTCATCATCGCCCTGGCGTTTGGCTACCAAGGCGACGATCACAACGGTTCCCACGCCTGGATCCTGCTCGGTCTCTGCCTGTCGCTGGCGGGGGACGTGCTGCTGATGCTGCCACGGGATCGCTTCATCCAGGGGCTGGCGGCATTTTTTGTCGCTCACCTCTGCTACATCGTCGGTTTCGCCCAGGGGCCCCTGGTGCTCAAGCTGGTGGACGGCCTGCTGCTTCTGTTGGTGGCCGGCATGGTGTTCGGGCTCCTGTGGGGCCAGCTCGGCGAGATGAGGATCCCCGTCTTCTGCTACATGCTGGTGATCATCGCCATGGCCTGGGTGGCTGCCGGTGCCTGGCATGCCTCTCTCACTGCCGGCAGCGCCGCCGCCCTGGTGGGGGCGCTGATGTTCCTCTTCTCCGACAGCATGCTGGCGCTGGACAGATTCCGCCGCCCCTTCCCCCATGCCACGGCCTGGATCATGAGCAGCTACTTCGCGGCCCAATTCCTGATCGCCGCCTCCCTGGCGGGCTGACCGGCGGGCTGCCATGAAAAACGGGCCTTCTGGCCCGTTTTGCTATGTGATCCCCACCTTTCACGCCTCGACCGGTTCTGCGTCAGGGGCCCTCGGGGCCGGCTGCTTGAGCAGCAGCATCAGGGCGCTGGCGACGAGCAGGAAGATACCCATCACGTAGAACACCTGGTTGTAGGCCATGATGGCCGCCTCGCGGCTGATGGTGTTCGACAGCATGGCCCGGGCCTGCAACTGGGCCTGCTCCGGCCCGGCTCCCTGGGCCATCATGTTCTGGGCCAGCTGCATCAGATAGGCCTGCCCCTCGATGCTGGTGGCGGCCAGGGTGCTGCCGATCTGGCTGACATGAGTCCGGGTGTCGTTGTCGATCAGGGTGGCGATGATGGCGATGCCGAAGGCGCCCCCCAGGTTGCGCAGCACGTTGAGCAGGGTCGAGGAAGAGGGGATCTCGTCCGGCGTCAGGCTGGCGGTCGCCACCAGGGAGAGGGGCACCATGATGAAGGGCTGCCCCAGGGCCCGCACGATGAGGGACTGGATCAGCTGAGGCCCGGCGTAGTCGGCATTCATGTTCACGTTCATGAAGCAGCTGATGGCGAAGACCAGAAAGCCGAAGCTCACCAGATAGCGCGGATCTATCTTGTGGGTCAGCTTGGGCACCAGGGGGAGCACCAGCAACTGGGGCAACCCCATCCACATCAGCACCTCACCGATTTCCAGGGCGTTGTAGTTGTGGATCTGGGTCATGTAGAGGGGCAGCACATAGATGGAGCCCATCAACCCCATGCCGAGCACCAGGTAGGCGAAGCAGGCCAGGGCGAAGCGCGGGTTGTGCAGCAGCCGCAGGTTGACCAGGGGGTGGCGGCGCAGCAACTGGCTGATGACGAAGAACACCAGGGCCACCACCGAGATGACGGTGAGCCGCACGATGAAGCTCGAGCCGAACCAGTCCTCCCGGTTGCCCTCCTCCAGCACCACCTCCAGGAGGCCGAGACCCACCGCCATGGTGAGGATGCCGATGAGATCCACCCGCTTGATCACCTCCCAGTCCACCGGCTTCCTGTCCAGTCCGTGGGCCAGCATGGCCATCACCAGCAGGCCGGGCGGCACGTTCAGATAGAAGATGTAGTGCCAGGACATCTGCTCCGTCAGCCAGCCCCCCAGGGTCGGGCCGATGGCGGGGGCGAAGGTGGCGCACAGGCCGAACAGCGCCATGCCTGTGGCTCGCTTGTGCAGCGGCAGCAGGCTGACGATGAGGGAGAAGGCCATGGGGATCAGCGCCCCGCCGGTGAAGCCCTGCAGCGCCCGAAAGACGATCATGCTGGTGAGGTTCCAGCTGAATGAGCAGAGCACGGAGGCGACGATGAAGGCGCCCGTGGTCCACAGCAGGTAGCGCCGCACGCTCAGTCCCCGGCTCAGCCAGCCGCTCAGCGGAATGGCGATCATCTCCGCCACCAGATAGGAGGTGGAGATCCAGGAGCTCTCGCTCAGGGTGGCCGAGAGCGCCCCCTGAATGTCTTTCAGGGAGGCGTTGGTGATCTGGATGTCGAGGATGGCCATGAAGGCGCCGATGAGGCCCCCCATGACCGCGATCCAGTTGCGGCGTGGTATGGCGTCCATCAGTGGGCGGCCACCACGGGATCAGGGGTGCGGGTGTCGACGATCACCTCGGTGGAGAGGCCGGGCAGCAGCTTGCCCGCCAGGGCGCCCGGATCCGGGATACGGATCTTGACCGGCACCCGCTGCACGATTTTGGTGAAGTTGCCGGTGGCGTTCTCCGGTGGCAGCAGGGCGAACTTGGCACCGGTGGCCGGAGAGAGGCTGTCGATGATCCCCTCGACCGGTTGATCCGGATAGGCATCCAGGATCACCTCCACCTTCTGGCCCGGCTGCATGTGCTGCAACTGGGTCTCTTTGAAGTTGGCCTCGACCCACACCTGGCTCAGGGGCACCAGGCTGGCCACCTGCATACCGGACTGGACGTAGAGCCCTTCCCGCAGGCTGCGTTTGCCGATGATGCCGTCGGCCGGTGCTCGCAGCTCGGTGTAGCCGAGTTCCAGCCTGGCTTGTTCAAGCTGGGCCTCGCTCAAAGCCAGTCTGGCCTGGTTCTGCTTGGCTTCGGCATCCAGCACCAGCAGCCGCTCGCGGGCGGCCTGCAGGGCGGCTTTGGCCTCCAGTGCCTGGGCCTGGTTGACCTGCAAGCCGGCACGCACCTCGTCCAGGCTGTCCTGGGAGCTGTAGTGACGCTCATTGAGCTGGCTGACCCGGCGCACCTGCTGCTGGGCCCGGACCTGCTCGGCATTGGCCGAGCTGACTTTTGCCTCGGCCTGGCGGATGAGGCTCAACTGCTGGATACGGGTGGCGGCGAGGTTATCCGCCGTCGCCTGGTTGAGGTGCAGATCGGCCTCGGCCTCCGCCACCTTGGTCCTGTATTCGCGGTCGTCGAGCCGGGCGATGAGCTGGCCGGCCTTCACCGCCTGGTTGTCGGTCACCAGTACTTCGCTGATGTAGCCGGAGAGCTTGGAACCGATGCCGGTCACCTCGCTTTGCAGGTAGGCGTTGTCGGTGCTCTCGAAGTAGCGGCCATGCAGATACCAGTAACCGGCAAACAGCAGGCCGAGCAGGGCCAGCACCAGGGCGGCCAGCAGGGGGATCTTCTTGTGTTGACTCATGATATTGGTTTTCCTGAACTGTGGCGGGCAGGCTAACATCGTGCAACTGTTTCGATTAGTATCCATTCATGAGATATACAGTTTCACTGGTGAAACAATGGACCTGAATGCTGCCTTAATCCTCGTTCGTATCGTCGACAAGGGCTCCTTTACCGCCGCTGCCCAGGAGCTGGGCATGACCAAGGCGACGGTGAGCCGCCGCATCGCCGAGCTGGAGCAGCGTCTCGGCGCGCGGTTGCTCTATCGCTCCACCCGGCAGCTCACCCTGACGGAAGCCGGTGAACAATATTATCTACGCTGCAGCAAGGCGGTGGAGGAGCTGGCCCAGGCCGAGCTGATGCTCAGTGCCAGCCAGCAGGAGGTGACGGGGACCCTCAAGCTGGCGGTGCCCATCGAGACGGGACAGCTGGTGGTGGGCAGGCTGGTGGCGAACTTCCTGCAAGCCTATCCGGGCATGAAGGTGGAGCTGGAGCTGACCAACCGCATCGTGGATCCCATCAGCGAGGGGCTGGATGCCATCGTGCGGGTCGGCGACATGAGCGACTCCAACCTGGCGGCGCGGCGTCTCTGGAGCACCGAGCGGCTGCTGTGTGCCAGCCCGGACTATCTGGCGCGCCACCCGGTGATCCAGAGGCCCG
>NZ_CAWMFQ010000208.1:10672-17669 GCF_963866995.1 Aeromonas sp. ZOR0002
GGTGCATCACGAGCGGATCGCGGTCAGCACGGGGTTCCTCGCCTCGCACTGGTGTTTCGAGCTGGATGATCGTGAAGTGCTGGTGGATCCCCCGTCCCGCTTCCAGGTCAACAACATCACCTGTGCCAGGGAGGCGGCGAAGGCGGGGCTGGGGCTGGCTTCCCTGCCCGCCATGCTGTGCCATGATGAGCTGGCGAACGGGACGCTGGTCTCCTTGCTGCCGGAGTGGCAGCAACCCAGGGTACCCATCTACCTGCTGTTTCCCGAGCGGCGCCTGATGCCGCGCAAGCTGAGGGCATTCATCGATTTTCTGGTGGCCAACGGCCCGGCTTACGGTATCGACAAGCTGCTGTAAGGGTTTCGAGGACAACGTATGGATCAGTGGATTAACTTGTATCGCGCCTCTCACTCCCTGGAGGCGCATGCCCTGAAAGGGGCCTTGGAGGTAGAGGGAGTCAGGGTGCGCCTCAGCGGCGAAGGGCTCTCCGGCGCGCTCGGGGAGCTGCCGGTGGATCTGCTGCAAGTGACCCTGATGGTGAACGAGCGGGATCGTCAGCGGGCGGGCCGGATCATCGAGCGTTATCAGCAGCGCCAGGGCAACGGCTGGCTGTGCGGTCAGTGCGGGGAGGAGAACGGCGCCAACTTCGATATCTGCTGGCGCTGCCATCACGATCCCCAGGATCATTGAACGCCCCTCGCGCCCTCAGCGCAGGGTGAAGTCGATGTCATCCCCCGCATGGGCATCGTGGTAGGTGGCGAGATCCAGCTCCTTCTCGCTGCGGGCGATGAGCACGGAGACCAGGATGTCGCCGGAGACGTTGACCGTGGTGCGCGCCATGTCGAGGATCCGGTCTATGCCGGCGATGAGCGCCACCCCTTCCAGCGGCAGTCCCACGGCAGTGAGGGTCAGGGTCAGCAGCATCAGCCCGGTACCGGGTGTGCCCGCCGTGCCGATGCTGGCCAGTGTGACGATGCTGATGATGGTCAGGTAGTCCACCAGATGCAGATCCACCCCGAAGGCCTGGGCCACGAACAGGGCGGTGACTCCCTGATAGAGGGCGGTGCCATCCATGTTGATGGTGGCGCCGATGGGCAGCACCTTGGCGGTGATGGCGGGGGAGACCCCGAGCCTGCGTTCGGCGCAGGCCAGGCTGATGGGCAGGGTGCTGTTGCTTGAACTGCTGGTGAAGGCCACCGCCTGGGCATCGACGATGCTCTTGAAGTAGTGCAACGGGTTGAGGCGCGCCATCAGGAGCAGCAGGCTGCTGTAGACGCCGAGCACGTGGAGCAGGCAGCCGAGGTAGACGGCGCCGATCACCTTGAGCAGCGGCAACAGCAGGCTGACGCCGTACTTGCCGGTCATCCAGGCCATCAGGGCGCAGACGCCATAGGGGGCCAGGGCCATCACCATCTGGGTCAGCTTGAACATTCCCTCCGCCAATGAGGTAAAGAACAGGATGGCGGGGCGGCCGCGTCGTCCGGTGGCGTTGAGGGCGAGAGCGAGGGCCACGGCGAACACGATCACCTGCAATATCTTGCCATCGCCCATGGCCTGCACCGGGTTGCGCGGCACCAGGTGGCTCAGCACGCTGGCCAGGGTAGGTTGCTGCGCCATGGCGCCCCGTTCATAAGGACCCATGTTGGCGCCCATGCCCGGTTCCAGCAGCCAGCCCATCATCAGGCCGATGCAGATGGCGACGGCGGTGGAGCAGAGATAGAAGCCGATGGCCTTGCCGGCGATGCGGTCGAGCCGCTTGCCCTTGAGCAGGGCGGTGAGGCCTGCCAGGACGGAACAGAAGATGAGGGGCACCATCAGCATCTGGATGGTGTTGACGAACAGGACGCCGATGGGCTTGAGCAGCAGGGCCTGCTCGCTGAAGCAGAGCCCCAGACCTATCCCGGTCAGCATGCCGAGCAGGGTCTTCAACCAGAGCGGGCGACGGGTCCAGATCCGCCAGGGTTTGAAGACCAATCCATGGAACAGCATGACGCCAATGTCCTTATTTTCTGTCTGCGGTGGCAAAAAGGGGCGACAGTGTAGCCATCCCCCCGTCAGGTTGCCACATTATCGACAAAGCGGCGCTCACGACCAGCCCGCTGGCGTTAAAAAAGGCGTTTTGTTGGCCTATATCAAGAACCCTCTCCGGGCTTCGGGCTTTAATTGTCATCTGACATGATGATTAAAGAGGTTCGAGATGTCCCAATCGATACACGGTCACGAAGTGATGGAGATGATGCTGGAGCAGGAGAGTCCGTTTACCCGGGCCAGCCTCAGGGCGGCGATCGCCTCGCGCTTTGGTGCCGAGGCCCGGTTCCACACCTGCAGCGCCAGCGAGATGGACGCCGACGCCCTGATCGACTTCCTGGCTAGGCGCGGCAAGTTCATCGACTCGGAGTCAGGGTTCCAGACCCGCGCTGACAAGATCTGCAACCACGGATGATCGCCAGTGGCGAGCGCGGTGGGGCGCTCGCCGAATCCCGCCACCTTTGTTATATTTCGCCCTCCTTCCCCTCTTGTTGAAAGGTTCTGCCCGGGCGCTCTATGGACACATTCTCCGCTGCCGTCATGCTGTTTCTGATCATGGATCCGCTGGGCAACCTGCCGGTCTTCCTCTCCATCCTGCGCCATGTCGACCCCAAGCGTCGACGCAAGGTAATGCTGCGGGAGCTGTTGTTTTCACTGGTGATCATGATGGGCTTCCTGTTCGCCGGTCAGCAGATCCTGAGCTTCCTCAACCTGCGTCAGGAGGCGGTCAGCATCGCGGGGGGCATCATCCTCTTCCTCATCGCCATCAAGATGATCTTCCCGAGCCCCGGTGGCGTGACCGGGCTGGCGGCGGGGGAGGAGCCCTTCCTGGTGCCCATGGCCATCCCCATGATTGCAGGCCCCTCCATCCTGGCTTCCCTGCTGCTTCTGGCCAACCAGGAGCCGACCCGGATGGTGGACTGGTCATTGGCCCTGCTGATGGCCTGGGGGGCCAGCGCCGTGATCCTGATGTTCTACGAGCTGTTCAACAAGCTGCTGGGTGAGCGAGGACTCACCGCGGTGGAGCGGCTGATGGGCATGCTGCTGGTGATGATCTCGGTGCAGATGCTGCTGGACGGGGTACACCACTATCTGGCGGTGACGGGTCAGAACTGACGGGGCGAATGCTGATGTCAACGTGAAACGGGGCTTCTTGAGCCCCGTTTTTTTTGCGCGTCAGGCGGCAGCGGCCGGGTCGTCCGCCGAGGTTTCCAGCTTGCCCATGATGAGAGCGAGCAGGGTCTCCCGCAGCCAGCGATGGCCCGGATCCTCCTCGTGGCGCTGATGCCAGATGAGCAGGTGAGAGATGCTGTCCAGGGCGATGGGCAGCGGCAGCGGCACCAGGGGATAGACCTGGGTGGCGTGGCGGGCATAGAGCCTGGAGAGGGTCACTATCATGTCCGAGTGCATGCCCATGCGCAGGGCCGCCTCGAAGGAGGGCACGGTCGCCTCGATCCGGCGATAGAGATCCTGCTCCGCCAGCTTGTGATCCAGCATCCAGCGATCCCGCCCCTCGCAGTAGGTCTGCACATGGGGGTAGGCGAGGTAGCGGGCGAGATCCCACTCGGGCTCCTGCAAGGCAGGGTGATCCCGTTGCACCAGGCAGGTGAGATCGTCGATGGTGAGCAACCGCTGGCAGATGGCGTTGGGCAGGGTGTCGAGGCGAAAATCCGAATTGATGCAGTTCTCCCGCACCGTGAAGGCGATATCCACCTGGCCCTGGCTCATCTCGGTCAGGCTGTGCTCGGTCCACTCCTCGTAGCGCAGGCGGATGCCGGGGGCCTGACGCTTCAGTTCGCTCAGGTAGAGGGGGGCAAACAGGGTGAAGGCGCTGTCCATGCTGGCGATGACGAACTCCCGCTCCGTGCTGGCGGGATCGAAGTCCGGCGGCTGGATCAGGTTGTCCAGGGAGAGCAGTATGGGCTGCAGTTGCTGCTGGAGATCCAGGGCGCGGGGAGTGGGATCCATCCCGTAGGCCGAGCGCACGAACAGGGGATCGTCAAAGGTCTCCCGCAACCGCCCGAGGGCCTTGCTGACGGCGGACTGGCTCAGGTGCAAACGGCGTGCAGCCCGGCTGCCGTTGCGCTCTTCCAGCAAGACTTGCAGGATTATCAACAAGTTAAGGTCTATGCGTGCAAGCTGTTCCAGCAACATGATATGAATCCTCTTCAATTCCTAGATGAATATATACCATTTGTTTTCATATCTTGGCGATCCTATGCTCGACGGGTCTCTCGCCCTAGTGGCGGCTGGTACAGGATGTAGCGGTTGAGGGGACAAGTAGCACCGACTCATACGGCGGCCCATGGTCGCCGTATTTTTTTGCGCCTCGTCGCCGTTTTTGCGCGATTTTTTCGCCAACTTGCACCTGCCTTGATTTTGCCCAACAATCGATACGCTTTCTTTTGATACAACCTCCAGGTATCTAACAGTCAGGAGTCTCCCTATGGGACTGGGTGGCATTCATATCTGGCATCTGCTGATCCTGCTCGTGGTCGTCGTCGTGGTGTTTGGCAGCAAACGCCTGGCTGGCGCCGGTGAGGATCTGGGCACTGCCATCAGGGATTTTCGCAACGCCTTGCGCGACGATGACAATATCCGGAATAAGTAGGAGTGAACGTATGTCTGTAGACGAGAAAGTGGAACTGAACGAGACCTGTGACAGTTGCGGCTGTTTCGCCGAAATTGGCACCATCATCGGCGAAGGTGACGACGTCATGGAGCTGGTGATCGAGGCTGCTGCAGAAGCCGACGCCCGCGAGAAATTTGCGGCTTACGAGGCTCTGGCCAAGCAGGTCACTGCCGAAGCCAAAAGCAGCAGCGAGCTGAGCCGGGGCCCGGATGGCGTGATCCTGAAGGCCCGCCTGCAATTCACCTGCACCGCCGAGAAGCTGATCTTCGAGATGCGCGCCCGCTCCCTCTGAGATCGTGATGACACGGCAGGCTTGCCTGCCGTCTTGCTCTGCCCCTCGCTTTTTCCCTCCCTTTGCGTTGTATAGTGAGTTATCCCACGGACGATCCGTTTTCCGTCCGGCATGCGCCGATCGGCAGAAGATCCCGCGACGCCCCATGACTTGGCGCAGGCGCCTTCTGCGACAGACCCGACGGTGCGCACCGGCCCACAGCGAGGTGGTTAAATCATGATGCGGCGATGGATCTGGGCCCTGCTGGCTCTCTGCTCTCTCCCTCTGCTGGCGGCGGATCTCAAGCCGCAGTTGTTGCCCCAGGCCGGTGATCTCGAACACATCCTGCAAAAAAAAGAGCTCAGGGCCCTGGTGGTCTATGAGCGGGGGTTTTTCTTTTTCGACAAGGGAGCCCAGTACGGCATCCTGGTCAATCAGCTTCAGGGATTCGAACGCTGGTTGAACCAGACCTACCTGGCCAAGGAGAAGCTCAAGCTCAAGATCATTTATATCCCGGTGCGCCAGGACAAGCTGCTGGACTATCTGGCCGAGGGGCGCGGGGATCTGGTGGCCGCCAACCTGACGGTCACCCCCACCCGGCGCGAGCAGGTGACCTTCTCCCAGCCGCTGATCGCCCCCATCGAGGAGTGGGTGGTGAGCCAGCGGGATCTCCCTGCCTTCAATCGCATCACCCAGCTGTCCGGCCGGCGGATCTGGGTGCGAGCCAGCTCCAGTTATTTCGAGAGCCTGCACCAGCTCAACTGGCTGTTTCGGGAGCTGGGGTTGCCCCCGGTCTACATCGAGACGGTTCCCGAATACCTGCAGGACGGGGACCTGCTGGAGATGGTGTCAGCCGGGATCATTCCGCTGACGGTCACCGACAGCTTCAAGGGGCGGATCTGGCTCGACATGATTGGCGGCCTCAAGGCCCACAGACTGATACCGCTGCGGGACAAGGGGCGCAGCGCCTGGGCCCTGCGCAACAACAGCCCGGAGCTGCTCAAGGCGGTGAACGCCTACATCTCGGAGTCGAGCAAGCGGACCCTCTACAGTGACATGACATTGCGCCGCCTGCTGGCGCAGAGCGATCGCATGAGCAACATACTGGCGCCGGACCCGCTGGGGCGCCTGTCGACCATTCGCAAGGTACTTGAGACCCAGGCGGACAAGTATCAGCTGGACTGGCTGATGCTGGCCGCGCTGGCTTACAAGGAGTCGGGGCTCAATCCCAATGTCGGCTCTCACCGGGGGGCCGTCGGCATCATGCAACTGCTGCCGAGTACCGGCAAGGAGGTGGGGATCCGAGGCGCCAGACTCACCAGTCTGGAGGGCAATGTGGAGGCGGCCTGTCGCTACATGCGGCTCATCCTGGACACCTACTTCAATGATCCCGGGATGGACAGGCTCAATCGCCATCTGTTCGCCCTGGCCGCCTACAATGCGGGTCCGAACCGGGTCCAGGCATTGCAGGCCAAGGCGGCCGACAAGGGGCTGGATCCGAACGTCTGGTTTGGCAACGTGGAGCAGCTGGTGGCCAACGACGTGGGCCAGGGGCCCATCAACTACGTTGGCACCATCTACAAATACTACGTGGCCTACCGTTTCAGCCTGCCCCAGCTGGAGGGCAAGTCAGAGGCCATCGAGGCGGTGCAGCCCTGAGCCTGTCAATGCTGGCCGGGGAGGGGATCCTCGTGATGCTGCGCAAGGGGCTCCCAGCCCAGATCCCGGTGCTGCTGGTACCAGGGCATCAACAGCCTGGCCGGGGTGGGATCCGGTTGGCTGGCATGGGGTCTCTGACTGAGGGAGGGGTGGTCGCGCAGTTCCATCATCGGCTCCTTGACACTGGGCTATCGGGGCGGTTGTCTGGGTTATGCCACCACCAGATGACAGGGAGATGACCCTTGATCCCCGCCGAGTTTGCCTTGCTCGCCGATCCCGGCGCCGCCCTGAAGGCCCGATGCCAGTTGATCCGCCAGGCCCGCCACCGGATCCTCGCCCAGTATTACAGCTGGGAAGAGGACGGCAGCGGCAAGCTGCTGCTGGCGGAGCTGGGGCGGGCGGCCCGGCG
>NZ_CAWMFQ010000208.1:17703-19266 GCF_963866995.1 Aeromonas sp. ZOR0002
GGCCCGGCGCGGAGTGGTGGTGCAACTGCTCATCGACGATCTCTACGGCGGGGAGAACCGCTTTCTGGAGGCGGTGGCGGCGGAACCGGGCATCGAGGTACGCCTGTTCAACCCCTTCTGGTTGCGGGGCTGGCGTCCCCTTACCTTGCTGCTGGAAGGGGTGCTGAGCTTTCGCCGCATCAACCACCGGATGCACAACAAGCTGCTGCTGGTGGATGGCAGCCAGGCGGTGATCGGCGGGCGCAACATCGGTGATCGTTACTTCGGGCTGGGAATGTCGCCTCACTTCATCGACCTGGATCTGCTCTGCCGCGGCCCCCTCTGTCAGCAGGCCGAGCAGGGGTTCGCGCTGTTCTGGCACAGTCGCTGGAGCCACCCGGTCCGTCGCCTGTTGAGACGCCCCTTGCTGCCAGCCGAAACCCGGGCCCTGAACGACTTCCTGCTGACCCTGACCGACCCCGCCATGGCGGCCGCCTATGATCTGCCGGCCACTCTGTTTGATGAGTGCCCCGTTCCCCTTTGCTGGCATCCCGGGCGAGGGCAGTGCTGGTTCGATCGCCCCGGCAAGGGGCTGGTCGCCCGGCCGACCACGGCGCCCCTGCTGGGACGCATGCTGGCGAGCAATCAGGGGGCCCTGAGGTTGGTGAGCCCTTACCTGATCCTGACTCGGGGGCTGCGTCGCCGGCTCAAGGGGCAGCGACGGCAGGGGGTCGACATCGAGATCCTGACCAACTCCCTGGCCAGCACGGACGTGCCCCTGGTCTATGGCGCCTATCGACGTCACCGTCCCTGGCTCGAGCATCAGGGGATCACCCTGTTCGAGCTGACGACGGAGGCGTTCAGTCTGCATGCCAAGCTGATCCTGATGGGGAAGGAGGAGGCGCTGCTCGGCAGTTTCAACCTGGATCCCCGCTCCCTGATGCTCAACACCGAGCTGATGCTGCACCTCCATAGCCCGACGCTGTGCGACGAGTTGCAGCAACTCATCGATGGCTGGTTGCAGCAGGCCGTGCACCCGGTGGTGGCGTCCCCCTCTGCATGGCGGCGCCTGCTGGCGCAATTGAGCGATTGGTTACCTTTGCATCGTTGGTTGTGAGTGGGATCCGCCTTGTGCGAGATCTCGCAAAGCCTTGTGCGTCTTCGAGGATAACGTTTGCCATCCAAAGACGGGACTGGATTGTATAGTATTGTTTTTAATAGATTTATATTAAGAGTGCAGTAACAATCCAGGGGCCTCGACTGCATAGAGGTGCGTGTAGAACGGTTTTTTATTTTATTTAACTGCGTAGTATCTCGAGTGCAAGGACAAACACGGCGGCTGGTCTGCCGTGTGGGTGACGGCAACAGGGGAAATGGGCCAACCGGATTGCTCCGGCAGGCGAGGCGGATCGGGAGCGGAAACCCGTGATGCCAGACAGACCCCCGTGGTTGCGGGAGCCCAATATGGAACATGCTATTTGCGAGGGGGTGACATGCGAATGTTGCCCCATTTTTTTATGCCCGCCGTCCGTTTGCCCAATCAAAAAGGCTATGTCCCAATTACGTGTTGCATGGGGCGCCCCA
>NZ_CAWMFQ010000209.1:0-693 GCF_963866995.1 Aeromonas sp. ZOR0002
GCCGCTGGCGACCAGGTGCAAGGACATCGGCTTCTCCCTCTATGAGGGGGAAAGCCTCGGCTGATCCCCGGCCATCATGGCGCGTTCGACCGCCATGATGGCGCCTTCTCCCCTCTCCCCTCGCCGTCCCCTGGCCTATGCTGGCTCCTCCATCCCCCCTGTCAGGAGCAGACCATGCACCACACCGAACGATTGAAAGCCTGCCTGCAGCGCGTCATCTGCGATCCCGCCTTCCCCCTGGCGGAGCTCGACGACTGGTTCACCCCCGACTACTGCCAGGAGGTGAACGGCGAGCGGCTCGACTACCCGGCGTTTCACCAGCACATCGCCACACTGCGCCGCCATCTGGCCGGGGCGAGCATCGAGTTTGTCTCCACCCTGGCGCAGGGGGAGCGGGTGCACTCGACCCATGTGGTACGGGCCACCCGCCAGGACGGCGGCACCCTGGTCTGCAAGGTGAGCGGCCTCTTCACCTTTCGCGGCGATCGGATCTGCCATACCGACGAGGTGACCTGTCTGCTGGCAGGCAGCAAGGAGGATGCGGATATCGGTTCGCGGCGCTGACTGCCGGCAACCCGCAGACACCGCCATGGCGGGCAGGAAGGCAGACAATGCGCCCTCAGGCCGCCGATTCGCGCCGGGCGAGGCGCTGGAGGGCGCGGGACAAGGCGCCGGGATCCTCGTAGCCGAGCC
>NZ_CAWMFQ010000210.1:0-3801 GCF_963866995.1 Aeromonas sp. ZOR0002
GAAGCCATGGCGGGCGGCGACCTGGTGACGGCTCATGGCCTGGGTGAGCCGCTGGCGCAGGTGCACGAGGCGCTGGGCGCGGGTGCGCCTGTCCGGCGCCACCAGCTCGGCGGCGGCAGAGGGGGTGGGGGCACGAAGGTCGGCGGCAAAGTCGCTGATGGTGACGTCCACCTCGTGTCCTACGGCGCTCACCACGGGGATGGCGGAGCCTGCGATGGCCCGTGCCACCGCCTCTTCGTTGAAGCACCAGAGATCTTCAAGGGAACCGCCGCCGCGTCCGACGATGAGCACATCCACCTCGGCGCGGCGATTGGCAAGCATGATGGCCGAGACGATCTGGGCGGTGGCGGCGCTCCCCTGCACCTGGGTCGGGTAGATGAAAACGGGCAAGTCCGGGGCGCGGCGTTCAAGCACCGTCAGCATGTCGTGCAGGGCGGCGCCGGTGGCGGAGGTGACCAGCCCCACGGCGCGGGGTTCCCGGGGCAAGGGGCGCTTGCGCCCTTCGTCAAAGAGCCCTTCGGCACCGAGGCGGCGCTTGAGCTCCTCGAAGCGCAGGGCCAGCATGCCATCCCCGGCGGGCTGCATGGACTCGATGATGAGCTGGTAGTCGCCCCGGGGTTCATAGAGGGAGACTCGCGCCTGCACCAGCACCTGCATGCCATCCTGGGGACGGAACGGCACCCGGCGGTTGTTGCCCTTGAACATGGCGCAGCGCACCTGGGCCGACATGTCCTTGAGGGAGAAGTACCAGTGGCCGGAACTTGGCATCGCGAGGTTCGAGAGCTCCCCGGTCAGCCACACCAGCCCCAGATCCTGCTCCAGGATCATGCGCACGGCGCTGTTGAGGCGGGTGACGGTGAAGATCTGCTGTTGTCTGCTCTGACTGGCGGGTTCGAGGTGATTCAAGGCTGGCCCTGCTGTGGTGTCCGCCGGGGCGGGAGAAACGATGGGGGTCATCTTACCCCAGTTGCGCCCATCTGCCGAGCCATGGGCCCGGCAGATGACGCGGAGCCTAGGCTTGTGCCTTGGCCGACTTGACGGCTCTGGCGGGGCTGGTCACCAGCCAGACCGCGAGGCAGACCACGGCGCCGCCGAACACGAAGCCGCCGGTGAGGGTTTCCCCCAGCACCAGATAGCCCCACAGGATGCCGAAGGGCGGAATGAGGAAGGTGACAGTGAGACTTCGCAGGGGGCCGATGTCGGCGATCAGCCTGAAATAGAGCAGATAGGCGAAGGCGGTACAGAGGAAGCCGACCGCCAGCACGCTGGCCCAGACCCCAGGCTGGGCCCAGTCGACGGCGGGGCCGGTCGCCAGGGTGTAGCCGAAGAAGGGGAGCAGGAAGAGGACGGCCCCTATCTGGCTGCCAAAGGCCACCAGTTTGGCGTCCAGGCCTCCCCGCTCGGTGACCCAGCGCCTCGTCAGAAAGCCGGCGCAGCCATAGCAGGCGGTGGCGATGAGGCAGGCCAGCACCCCGATGGCCAGTTGGCCGCTCAGGTCGACCTCCCCGGTGGTGGTGATGAGACCGATGCCCACCAGCCCCAGCATCACCCCGGCCCACTTGCGCAAGGTCAGCGCCTCGTGAAAGAAGGAGAAGCCGATCAGGGCCCCCATCAGGGGCGTGGTGGCGTTGAGGATGGCGGAATACCCTGCGGGCAGCCAGAGGGCCGCCACGGCATACATCAGGAAGGGGACGCCGGAGTTGATGATGCCAAGCACCATGATGGATTTGAGCTTGCCCTGAAACTGCATGGGGGTGCGCAGCAGCAGGAGCATGGCGGCGAGCCCGACGAGGGCGAAGAAGACCCGCAGGAAGGTGGTGTTGACCGAGCCAAAGGCGGGCGCCGCGATGCGCATGAACAAGAAGCTGGCACCCCAGATGGCCGCCAGCACCAGCAGCCTCACGTAATCCGATGTTCTCATCTTCTCTCCTTGAAATGGCGGGGCGGCCTTGCATCATGCAGGGCAGTCCCGCCGCTGGCAACCGGGTATAGGGGGGCCAATAAACAAGGCACCACCTGGGTGATGCCTTGTTACACGAGTTGCTCTCTTCCTGGCCATCACTCGCTTTCAGGCTGGCTGACGAACGCTATCTTGTGTAACCCGTGCTGGGAGGCCTGTGCCATCACCTTGGCGATGGCGCCGTACTCCACGCGCTTGTCGATGCGCAGCTGGATCTCGGGGATCTCCGGCTTGGCCTCGCTGGCCTTGACCATCTCGGCGAGCAGCGCCGTCTCATCGACTTGCTTGTCGTTCCAGTAGATCTTGCCGGCACCGTCGATGGAGAGGATCACATCCTCCTGCTTGGGCTGATTGACCTGGCTGCTGGCCTCGGGCAACTCGAGCTTGACCGCGTTGGTGAGCAGGGGGGCGGTGATCATGAAGACGATGAGCAACACCAGCATGACGTCGATCATCGGGATCATGTTGATCTCACAGAGGGGCTGCTCGTCCGATTCCCCGGGAAGTTTGCCGAAAGCCATTACATCTGCCCCTGCTTGGCGCTGTCGACGGCGGCCAGTGGCGTCACCCTGGAGGCGCTCTGCTCCACGCCGGTCACCAGCAGGGCGAACAGGTCGTAGGCAAACTCGTCCAGCGCCGCGAGTTTGAGGCGGTTGCGGCGCACGAAGAAGTTGTAGATCAGCACCGCCGGCAGGGCGACGGCGAGACCGAAGCCGGTCATGATGAGGGCCTCACCGACCGGGCCTGCGACCTTGTCCAGGCTGCTCTGGCTCGCGGCCCCTATGGCCAGCAGGGCGTGATAGATGCCCCAGACGGTGCCAAAGAGCCCGATGAAGGGGGCCGCGGAGCCGACGGAGGCGAGGAAGGCCAAGCCGTGCTCGAGGCGGATCCGCTCCGCGCTGATGGTCTGGCGCAGGGCGCGCAGCAAGAAGTCGTCGGGGGAACCCAGCTTGAGGGAGGCGGCCCGTCCCTGGGATCGCTCAATCTGGGCAACCGCCGTCAGTGCCGCACTCGTTATCCTGCCGCAGGCTTCTTCAGGGGGCGTCTGGGCGAGCTGGTTCGCCATCGCCTGCACGCTCTCATGGTGCCAGAAGGCCCCCAGGAAACGGGCGTTCAGACGCTGCTCGCGATGGTCAAGCCAGAGCTTGAGCAACCCGTAGTAGCAGGTGCCGAGCGACATCAGTACCAGCAGGATCAGCGGGACCAGGCCCACCCCGGTGTTTTGGCTGAGCAGATGCGTTATGCCCATCCCGCTTGTTTCGATTTCCGGATTCATGGTTAGTTTCCTAGCTTGAAAATAATGGTAACCCCTGTCCAGGCTGGGACGGCGGTATTGTTCTGTTTGGCTGGAATGAAGCGCCAACGGCTGACGGTCTTGCGGGCGACCATGTCCAGGCGTCGATGACCACTGCTCTGCTCCACTTCGACCGACTCGGCGGTGCCCTCCTTGCTGACTCGGACCTTCAATACCACACGCCCCTCTTCTCCCCGTCGGCGTGACTCCGGAGGGTAGGGAGGCTCGGGGTTGTTCAGCCTGGCATCCCGTGCGATGGGCGCACTGCTGCCGGCCCCGGCCCCAGTCTGGCGGGACTTGGTCGGCGGCGCACTGGCGCCACTCGCGCTCTGGGTATTGGCCGCCGTCTGCGGGGTAGCAGGCGCAGAGGGCTCGACCACCGGCTCGGCCCTGGCCAATGGCGCTGGTTTGGTCATCGGTACTGGCTTGGGCTTTGGCGGAGTGGGCGCCGGCTTGGGAGCCGGTTTCTTGACGACCGGCTTGACCACTTTCGGCGGCACAGGTGCCGGTTTCTTCACCTCCCGAGGGGGAGCCGGAGTGGCCGCTG
>NZ_CAWMFQ010000211.1:0-8739 GCF_963866995.1 Aeromonas sp. ZOR0002
ACTGCGCATAATGTCGCTGGCGTTATGTTGAGCGGTTTGCCCCTGCGATAATCCCGAAGGGCAGGGGACGCGACTAGGCCGCTACGTGGGCCAGCTCGCTGGCATCGTCGCAACGACAGAGCGCCCGTAACATAACGGCATTTATGCGCAGCCAGGCACAAAAAAAGCCCCGCTTTAGGGCAGGGCCGGACTCGAATTAGGCAGCTAGTCTTTTGGATGCTCTAAACCGGCATCATGTCCCCAATCAACTTCAGATCCAGTTGCGTTGGGAGCACACTGGGCCAGCAGTTCGTCCAGTGTGTAGCGCGGCTGGCCACGCAGTTTGGCGCGGGCACGCTCTACATCATCAAGCGCCGCTGTCAGCAGCGCCGGATCACCTTCTTCAAGAGCGGCTTGTAGATAGGCAACCATATCGGCCTCGGTAGCCAAGCCGTCAGCCGCATCAAATCGGCTCCATTGTTCAGTTCTCTTCATTCTGTCCTCCTGCGCCCGTAACAAACGGCCCCGCGTTAGGGCAGGGCGGGACTCGAATTGGGCATAGCTAACGCCCCTTCTTTCTCTTCACATATTCCTCATAATCGTCCTCTGTGATCGTTTGAATCCCTTTCAATATCAGTAGCTTAAGTACCTCTGTATCTTTGAGGCTGGTCTTGGTGGCAATCACTGCCCTGACCGTCTCCATTTCTACCTTTCGCCATGTCGGATCATCTATGTGCTTAGTCGGCATATTGATAACTCTGTTGTGAATGTGCTCAAGGTGATTCTAAACCGCTTTGATTCTAAGAAATGATATTTCTTGACAACTAAGACCTTAGAATCTAAGGTTTGGCTACTAATCTAATTTCTTAGAAATTTAGATTAATCGAAGGATATCATTCTGACTAAAGGGGGAAGGGTTGTGAGTACATCGATCAATCCGGTAAAACCAGAGCGAAACGCCTATTGGCAACATGAGCCAACGGGTGACATTTCTGCTTGTATCGCTGGTCAGGTTGAGTTCTTCACCGATCTCCGCGAACTCGGCTGTTATCTCTCGCTGACTTACCCCGATTTCGATTTCGTGCCTGTCGAAGTCACCGAGGAAACTTGGCGCGGGTTCTATGATCAGGGGGTCTTCTTTGATGACTGGTCATAACCCCAAAACCAAGATCGATTTCCTCTCCTTCACCTTCACGCCTGAACCGCTCAAGCGGATCACCGAGCTGGCAAAACAGGGGGCTTTGCTCAAGGCCATTCCGCGCTTTGATATCAAGTCCTCTGTTTTGGCGGCTGCCATGCCTACGCCTGCTGTCGATGGCATGATTTTCCGCCGTCCGGTTCCCGCACAGCCGGTACCGGCAAACCGTCTCGAAAAGGCAGAGCAGCGCCTCCGCGCCGTTGCTTATCCCGAGCCGCTTTATGTGGCCAAGTCCGAAGACGAAACGCCCGCAGTGATCACGCCGTCCATGACTCAAGCCATGGAGACCGTACTCGCTTCCCAGTACACAACCCGCGCTGACATTCACCGCGAACTCAAGGCCGTTTGCTCTAGCTTGCTCGATTTCTCCGAGTTTGAAGTGAACCCAAACGGCAAATACTGGGACGCTTACAACGACCTGATCCACAACTACGGGGTGCAGTTTCTCGATGCGCTCTGCTGCTCAGAACTGGAGATCTTCTTTGACGAGCTCAATCACCAAATTGGCGTCCCGATCCCTGCGCCTCGCTTTGCCGTCCGCCATCGTCGCGGGGGCCTTCACGGCTACAGCTACAGTGGGGACATTCTCATTGATGGCATTGCTTGCGGGCTTGTCGCTTGGGGAGCTGCCAACCATGGCTGCATGGTTTCTTTCACTGGGGCAGGATGTGATGGGCTGGATTTTGGGGCTCTTCATCGTGTCATTTCTGTGGTGCCTGGGCTCCGTATTACTCGAGTTGACCTCGCATTGGATGATTACTCAGGCTCGGTTATATCGTATCTCCGAGCGGTTGAAGCAGCGGAAATAGGCAATTTCCATCCGGCTCGCGGTACTGCTCCAAAATGGATGGCGATCCAGGCAGGGGAGTTTATCCCCGAGATCCACAACTCCATGCGGAAACGCTTTGGCATGATTGCTTCAGCTGGCTGCTCTTTCTATATCGGCTCACGGATTAATGGTAAATGTGCTCGTATTTATGAAAAGGGCAAGCAGATGCAATCGGCAGAGTATCCCAACTGGGTACGTGCCGAAGGTGAGTTGCACAGTAAAGACCGACAAATCCCGCTCGATGTGCTGGTTAATCCAGATCCATATTTTGCCGGAATGTATCCCCAGTTTTCAAAATGGCTTTCTGATGTATCAAAAAACGAAATTGAACCTGTACGCATCACCACGTTCAAGAACAAATTCAAAACTTGCCGAGATAATGCGGTGGCAAACATGTCAAAAATGGCTGGCCGCTTGGTCAACTATTTGAAAAATGTTGAAGGATTGACGGGTGATTCAATTGTAAATCAACTTATTGGGCGTTTGGGCCCTGATGATGTACCGGTACGGCTTTTGATGCCACTACCACCCGAGTTAGATGAAATTCCGCTTTTCGAGCCCAACTGCATGGGCATTAATAACCAAAATGGAGAGTTTAGCCATGTCTAAAATTACTGGCGTTATGGTTCTGTGTGTCACCCACGGCAAAGGTATTTCCCGTAAAGGAGCGACCCCCAAACCCTATGATTTCGCAAATATTCAATTCTTGGTCGCTGCAACCAACATTGATATGCCAGAGTGTCAAATCAATAACTGGGGCTTTGAAGCGAAGGAAATGCCATTGAAAAATGATCCAGTTGTACTGGCTAACATTGCTGACTGTCCGAAATTGCAGCCCATCACCCTGTTGTTGGAAGCTGACCCGCGCAACCCTGCCAGAAATATCGTGGCAGGCTTTGAAATTGAAGGCGGTGCTAAGAATGATGATTTTGGTCACCTTCATAAAAAATAGTATTAACCCAGTGTAAATTTACAATCATTAACTGACTGGCTTTTGTTGCCACTTCGCTTATTGTGTTATTCTCTAATGCTCACTAAGCAAGAGTAGGCATTTTATGCAATTTAAAGTAACGCCAAACGATGGCGACCCAATAGTTCATGGTTTCACAGAGAATAGAACTCATTTTATGGTTGGCTCTCTCATTCCAAATGGGAGCATAATTCACTATGAAGTCAATGATGAATGTGTTTTCCAAAGATCTTGTGCAGCAAAGACAGTTGATGAAATCAAGGAGTACATGCTTTATATCCATAGGGAATATTTAGCACAAAACCAGTAATGGCCTATTGCATTTCAGTTAACGAACAGGGGTTTCTGTATCGGACAGATACTCCTGTCAAAGAATGTTCCTCTATGATTATCCAAACCGTAGAGGAATATAAACAATCCACCGTTGATATAGCACCTTCAGATATCGCCATTATGTTTTCATGGGCGTTTGGCGCAGTTGTTGTTCTCGGTTGGTTTCCTGGCTTCGCTATCGGTGTAGCGAAAAAAGTCATTAATCTCTTGTGAGGTACTTATGTCTATTATCAAAAAAGCTATTCCTGCCATCATCGTTGCAGCTTCCGCACCGGCCTTCGCCGCTGGAGACACATCGGCTCTTGACCAGATGTTTGCTGCTGTCAACTTGGGAACGGTTGTCACCTTCGTTGCAAGTGCCGGTGTCACTATCGTTGGCATCGCACTGGCAACCAAGGGGATCTCCTTGGCCAAGCGCTTGGTCAGCAAAGCCTAATGACCGCTTCCTTTGCCTATATCGTCTTCATGTCGTCAATTATCACGATAGGGGGGCTATCAGGAATGGCGTTTGTTATGGGAATGAAGGGGGCATGAGCCCCCTTTTCTAATTGAAAGTTTCTCATGCGAAACTTTAGCCGCTAAAGTGAACTTTTCTCATGCGAAAATTTTAGCGGCTAAAGATAGCTGTAATGTGTTGTAGCGTCTTACAACGTACAACATATTACAATTCCATTTTCTCATGCGAAAAATTTAGCCGCTAAATTTTTTGGAGCCCCATATGTGGCGCAGACTTCTTGTGTACTCATTGTGCTTTCTCACCGCTTGGATACCTGTCAACCAAGCGCGCGCATTTTTGCCAGCATTTGCCCCAGTGGTTATGGCTATGGCCGAACAAGCCGCAATATGGACAGGCAGAACTTTAGCTACTCGCCTAGCCGTCCAATACGCAGCTGGCGCTGCTGCTGTTACTGCCGTTGCAATATCAACTCCGCCGTTGCTTAAGAACTTCGCAAAGGAGGATTTAAAGATCGACCCCTACGGTATGCTTTCTTTCCAGCTCAAGCGTTATGGGATTACTTTAAATGGTGATAGCCTCGATAATGTTAAGCGTTGTGATTTTTCTCAAAGTGGTTATCTTGACTGTGATTTGATGAAGGAGTTCAGTTATTCTCCTTATTCTGATTCAACTCCTGTTTCTAGCTGCATTCTTCCTAGTCGCATGACTGGCCTCCCAGACCCTTCTCAAAACAAATATGACGATCCATATTGGAAGCAAGGTGACAGAGCTCTTGATATGGCTACCTGTGTAGCTTCTATCACCGAGGAAGCTAAGGCTGTTCTTTTAATCCGTACTAGAGAGTATTTGGACACCAATGCTACTTGTAAGTTTTATCGGGAGGATATAGTTCCTCCTGACAATACAAGAGTTGTTTTTGCTAATCGTTGTGAGGCTAACCCATTATCTAAGGTTTTTTTTGGTATTTCTGGCACCAATTACCGCTTTGCCTATGACGTGGATATTGTTGTTAATGAGTTTAGAAATGACATTATGCTTAAATCTTCCGTTGTCACTTCTGCTATTTCTTATGACTATCAAACCGACCTTCTCAAGGTTCAATCAACAAACAAAGAAGAGGTTTTGGAAGAGTCGGTAGCGAGTGTTCTCGATGGTGTCAGCGTTGATGGTACTATCCCTGATCACTATTTGCAGGACATGAAAAATCCAGGCACCCGCCTTCCCAAGCCTCACCTGGTAGATAACTCGGTTGTCATTCCGGTTAAGCCTGATAACCGCCCAGACTTCGATATTATTGGGACACCTCCCGTTGTATTACCATCGGGTAAGCCACTACCTCCCGTCACTGACCCAATATATGGTGATGCCATTAATTCCGTTATCACCGGCAAACCGACTACAGACCCAGATACTGGCGCAATTGCAGGCGGTGTAATTCGCCCTGTTATCACTGGCCCGAAGCCAACCGTTCCAGGTGAAGGTAGCAATACTGGATCAGGCTCTGGGACGGGTACAGGGTCGGGAACTGGTTCTGGGACTGGCTCGGGAACCGGTACTGGTTCCGGCACTGGCACTGGCACTGGCACTGGCACTGGCACTGGCAGCATACCCAGCTCTGTTACCGTCTCCAACCTTGGCGGCCTAGAATCTCGTCTCGACCGCACCAATCAGCTATTGGCTACGACCAACGCCGTTGACCTTCATGGCGTAGAAACACGCATTGATGAAACTAACCGGCTGCTTTCCGACACCTTCACAACCAGCGTCCCCGCACAAACCCAGCCCGATACCGCACAGGGAACCTCTTGGTGGAAGTCTCGTTATCCCGCAGGGATGGCCGGTGTATGGAGCGGGTTTGCGCAAGAGCTGCAACATACCGCGCTCTTTGACTGGCTTAATGGCTTCCGCCTACAGCTGTCAGGGGGAGGGGAATACCCTACTTGGACAATCTGTTTTGACATGGGGTTCGCTGACTTCGGTTGCCATCAACTGACCGTTCCCCCGAATGTCTGGGTAGCCATTCGTGCTTTCGTCATTTTCTGCTCCGGCCTGCTGGCCAGACGTTTAGTCTTCGGCGGCTAAGTCCGCGCTGCTTGATTTTCTCATGCGAAAAATGAGGTGTTCTCATGCTTGATTGGTTTGCTCACCGCTGGAATGACTTCCTGAACCTGCTCTATTCACTGCTGCTGTCGCTTTTTGACATGCTCAAGGATTTGGCCTGCTTTCTCTTTGAAGCGATCTTGTCGATTGTTCACCTGGCTATTTCTGGCCTTGGCTCCATGCTCGGAACCATGAACATCATTCAATACTTCTCCATGCTCCCCGCTGATGTGCAGAACATCATGGCGATCGCGGGGGTGAATGATGCCTCAGCCATCATTGTGACGGCGATTGGTGTTCGCCTTGTACTCCAGCTGATCCCCTTCACCCGACTCGGTTCATAAGGAGGCAACATGGCGCTAAACATCATTGTTGGCCGTCCCGGCTCTGGCAAATCGTATGAAGCAGTTGCATTTCACGTGATCCCAGCCATCAAGGAAGGGCGTCGGGTGGTCACCAACCTGCCGTTGATGATGGATCATCTGATCGCAGTGTTTGGCGAGGAGGTGAGGGATCTCGTGGAGGTTCGTCAGGATGGCTTTAGTCGGGAACACGGTGCTATCAAGGCCTTCTCTGACCCCGAGCACTTCACCCAGGAGGAGTGGCGCAACGAGCAGGGGCAAGGCCCGCTGTTTGTCATTGATGAATGTCACTTCCAATACCCCCGAGCAGGGCGTAACAAGAAGGCAAGCGATGACCTCATCAACTGCTTGGAATATTTCTCCATGCACCGTCATTACGGTCACGATATTCTGTTCATGACCCAATCCCTTGGGAAGGTGCACAAGGATCTGCGTGACATGATCGAGATCCAGTTCTTGGTCAGCAAACACGCCGCTGCGGGCTCTGATAAAACCTACACCCGCAAAGTGCTCGATGGTGCGGGGGCTCGCGCAACCTGTCTTTCTGAATCTGTTCGCCGGTACGACAAGACGTTCTTTCCGTTCTACAAATCCCATACCCAAACAGAAGGCAGTGTTCAGGAGGCCAAAGCCTCCGACATTGTGCCGCTTTGGAAAAGATGGTGGTTGTGGTTGGCGGTGATCCTCATCTTCATCGGTGTTCCGATGAGCGTAAAGTCCCTGTTCAATATGCTGGGCAGTGATGAACTAGCATCGGAATCTATGCCGGTAGAGCAGGCACTAGCATCACCAGCGGCTGCTGACCCCGAAGTGAAGACGGCGGGCCCCGTCATGCCGACCACCCCCGCTAAAAGCGTGCAGGAAGCCCCATTCTCCAAGTTTGATATCACCATCACTGGCTGGGCGGATATATCCTACAAGGACAACACCGGTAAGTTTCATGCCCAGTTTGAGTACTACCTGGAGGCAAGGGGCGACAATGCCTATTCCTTCTCGATGAAACTGAGCGACTTAATGATGGCCGGTTATCAGGTCTATTCCCTTGGGCCTTGTCTGCTGCGCTTGGTATATGATGAACGGGAGCATTTTCTGTACTGTCAGGGTAACAAGCCCCAGCAAGAAAGCTCGGCAACGATGGCTCTCGCTGCGCTTCCCCTTAGTTAATCCACACCCAGATGCCATGCCTTGAGAAGGGGCCCCCGCCTGCGGGGTAGCGTCTCAAGGCTGGCATATCCTCAGAATTTCGCATGCGAAACTTTTACTCTTTTCCTCTTCGTGTGAAATGGTGACATACTCGGTTAAATATTTTTTGTTATCTCTCATTGTGCGTGCGACGCATGGGCTATTAATGGGGTAGGGGACAACCACACAGGGGCGATAGCCCCTATAAGCCGCCCTCTGCTGTCCATTTGGCCTCCAACCGTCTCGCGGCGAAACGCGCCCATCTTGCCCAAAGACTGGATCACCCCCTTTCCTGCCAAACCGATCTTTAATGCCCCAGTCAGAGCGACCAGCCGAAGGCTATGGGGCGCGGGTGGTGACTACCTTTGCTTCGTGTCGTAGACAAGCCGCTCTCAAGGTCTTACGCCGTCTTTGTCTTTATTCATTGGCTTGGGGCTGTCGATGTTCAAGCCCCCCGGGTAGTAATACGGGGGGAATTCCCAGACAACCATGCCCACAACATCCACGGGCGAGGGGGGTTATCTCTTACGAAGTAGTTTTTTGTTATTAAGGTATTGGTTTGCACGCAATAGCCCCAATATTCGAATGGAGCATGGTGCTCAACCGAGGAGTTAGGTATGTCAGTTAATATCGGTGATCGTGTTTACTATAAACATTACAGTTTGAGCATAGATAATAACCCTGCAATGTATGTAGAGTTCATCAATGGCGATGAGGTTACATGCAGTTATCTTGAGCGTGATGGCTCCGAGGCTGGTGTCGTAAGAACCGTTGTTTTGAACGTTCGCTCACTAGAGTCGCGTCAATTTTAATGCCGATAAAGCTAGTTATCGGCATTACACACCCAAGAGGCTTTCAGCCTCTTTACTTTGGGGAGTCTCCAGTGAGCTATGGAAATGTGGCCGTTGCCGCCGCGATAATGTGTGAGAACGATAAGCTGAACCCTTGTGAAGCGTGGGTTTTGGCTGCACAAGATGGTTTTCCGACAAGCTCATCATCTCAGGAAAAAAACTGCCCTAAGAGCGCGTTCTTGGGGCTCTGTAGCGAAGGTCTGGTTCGTGGTGTCAGCAAAGGCAAATATTCACGTTCAGTTCTCAACAGCTGTTATGCCGTTACGGCTGTTGAGATCCTCCAAACGCCTGATGGTCAAAGACTAGATCGAAATGGGCTTTGGGATGCGGTGATGGCTAAGACTGGAAAACAGCTCCGGCACAACTATCAGATGGACGTTGTTTTGGCTCTTTGGGATAAGCAACTGATTGATCTTGCGTAATGTGGGGCCTCTGGCCCCTTTGTGTTATCTACATGCATGACTGCGCATAATGTCGC
>NZ_CAWMFQ010000212.1:0-3875 GCF_963866995.1 Aeromonas sp. ZOR0002
ACAGCAGCACGGCGAAAGCGGAGCGGCCGCTCTCGCTCTGCATCAGTTTGCGCTCCTGCAGGCTCTGCAGCACGATGGCGGTGGAGGAGAGCGCAAGAATGAGACCGATGGCGAGCCCCTGCTGCCAGGGCAGACCCAAAAGATAACCCACTCCGGTCAGGGCGACACTGGTGAGCAGCACCTGCAGACCCCCGGTGCCGAGGATGGGCCCTTTCAGTTGCCACAACAGGGCCGGGCGCAGCTCCAGACCGACCAGAAACAGCATCAGCACCACCCCGAACTCGGCGAAGTGCATCACGTCTTTCTGCTCGCCCACCAGACCAAGCAGGAAGGGACCTATGATGATCCCCGCCAGCAGGTAGCCAAGGACGGAGCCCAGCCCCCACCGCTTGGCCAGCGGGACGGCGATCACCGCCGCCGAGAGGTAGATCAGGGCATCAAACAGCAATCCATGTCCCATCAGCGGCTCCTCCTTAACATGATGAATGCCGGTGAGGGCTGGCCGGGCCTGCGCCCGGATCGAGTGTGTGTCATGGGAGTACTCCCAGCAGATCGCGCAGATAGGGGCTCTCGGCCAGCTGGGCCGGGGTCAGCTGCTCGTCCCGCAGGGCGCACAGCAGTTGGCGATAGTCCTGGCCGCAGCGGCGCAGCGCCTCGGGATCCTCGATCTTGTGGAAAGAGTGCAGCACGAAAGGGGGCAGCCAGCGCATGCCGCACAGCTGTGCGGTCTGCTGGAAGGGGAGCAGGAAGTCGAGCAGCGGGCGCTGGTTGTAGCCGGCGCGGCAGTAGGATTCGGGGCCGCCCCCCGTGGTGATGGCGCTGAGCCACTGCTTGCCGCTGAGGGCGTGGGCCTCGGGGCCGTAGGCATAGCCGTACTCCAGCACCAGGTCCATCCACTCTTTCATGATGGCCGGGCAGGAGTACCAGTAGAAGGGGTGCTGGAAGACGATGATGTCGTGCTCCGCCAGCAGGGCCTGTTCCCGTTTCACGTTGATGAACATATCCGGATAGCGCTGGCAGAGATCGTGCAGGGTGATCCCCTCCAGCCCCTCGATGGCGTGCAGGAGTTGCTTGTTGGCCCGGGAACTCTGCAGCGCCGGGTGTGAAAAGATGACCAGAATGCGTTTCATGGGATTCCTGAAGAGGGTCTGCTGCCGGCACATGCGACAGATTGTGAGCTGAAACGTTATCAAGAAGCTTCCTGGCCCGCCAGTTCCGGGATCAGTGCGCGCAGCGCCGGATTCAGGGTCTGGTGGGCGGGGTAGCAGAGGCCGATGCGGCGGAACATCCGGGGGCCGCTCACGGGCAGGGTGCACAGGCCCGCTTCGTCCTCCACCAGCCCGTCGGGCAGGAAGCTGATGCCCACCCCGGCCAGCACCAGCGCCATCACCAGCCCCTTGCTCTCGGCCTTGGCCACCAGATTGAGGGTGAGCCGGTCACAGGCCAGCAGGCCTATGGTTTGCTGATGGGCTTCGCAGGGTGGGCACTCAATAAAATCATAATGTTGCAACTCAGCCAGCTCGATACGCGCCCTGCCCGCAAGAGGGTGTCCCCTGGGAACGCACAGCACGTACTCCTCTTCCCAGAGCGGCAGGAAGATCTCGTCCTCCCGGCGCAGGGCATCCAGGGTCAGTCGGCAGTCGGCCGGAGTGCCGTAATCGGAGAGGGTGAGATCCAGCTCGGGCAGCACCCCCTGCACCCGCCGAAGCAATCCCGCCAGCCGACGTCGGCTGAGGTCGGGCATGATGGCCATGCTGAGTCTCGCACGCGTCGCCTTCTGGCGAAACAGGGTCGGCAGGCGACGCGCCTCTTCCACCAGCTTGACGGCGTGGGGATAGAGATAGTGGGCCGGATCCTTCGCTTCCACCCCCTTCTTGCCCCGGATGAAGAGGCTGTCCCCCAGGCTCTCTTCAAGCTGGCGAAGGCCGGCGGAGAGGGAGGGTTGGCTCACGTGGCAGCGGGCTGCCGCCGCCGTGATGTTCTTCTCTTCATAGATGGCGATGAAGAAGCGCAGCAATCTCAGGTCCAGCATGGGGATACCATAGTTAATTCAGATGATAACCAGCGGAAAACTATATTTATCGCCGATGGATGTAGCGACTATAGTGACTGGGTCCCGTGCTGGCCAGCCCTTGTTTGACGCCCATTTCAACGCATCAGAAGGAAAACTCCATGTCCAAGTCCCTCGTGGTGATCACCGGCGCGTCCGCCGGGATCGGTGCCGCCATTGCCCGCGCCTTCTCCGCCGCCGGCCATCCGCTGCTGTTGCTGGCCCGCCGGGTCGAGCCCATGCAGGCGCTGAACCTGCCCGATACCCTCTGCATCGGGGTCGATGTCACCGACACCGCCGCCATGAAGGCCGCCGTGGCGCAGGCGGAGGCGCAATTCGGCCCGGTGGGATGTCTGGTCAACAATGCCGGCGTCATGCTGCTGGGACAGGCCGACGTGCAGGATCCCGCCGAGTGGCAGCAGATGCTCAACATCAACGTGATGGGGGTTCTGAATGGCGTGCATGCGGTACTGGCCGGCATGAAGGCCCGCCGCAGCGGAACCATCATCAACATCAGCTCCATCGCCGGTCGCAAGACCTTCCCGAACCATGCCGCTTACTGCGCCACCAAGTTCGCCGTTCACGCCCTGACCGAGAATATCCGGGAAGAGGTGGCCGATGTCGGCGTGCGGATGGTGACCATAGCTCCGGGCGCGGTGGAGACCGAGCTGCTCAGCCACACCACGGACGAGAGCATCAAGGCGGGCTATCACGACTGGAAGGATCAGATGGGAGGCGTCATTGCACCCGAGGTGATCGCCGACGCCGTGCTCTACGCCTGGCACCAGCCGGCCAACGTCTGCGTGCGGGAGATCGTGCTGGCAGCCACCCGTCAGCAACCCTGATGCAGACGGGGGAGGGGTTGACCCTCCCCCTGGGCCAAGGGTTACCATAGGCCCTCTTTCGTCATTGAGTCGTTTCATGGTCCTGACCCGTCGCCAACTCGCTCGCGCCCGCCGCTGGCTCCCCCTGTGGAGTCTGGTGCTGGTGCTGATGTCGTTTGGCAGCCGTGCGGCCACCGATCTCTGTACCCTGACGCCCCATTGCAGCCAGAGCGTGCGTACCCTGGAAAAAGCCATGCCCTGCGGCAGCTTCACCTCGGCGCTCGCCATGACGGTGCTCACCAGCGACAGCCTGACGGTTGCCCGGCTTGAGCCCGACAGGCCGACATACCTCTCTCCCTCTCTGTTCATGCCGGAGGCGCCCCTGGAGCGTCTCGAGCGTCCGCCCCGTCACCACGGCTGAGTCGAGTTTCCCTTTCCGGGCATTTCTTCTTAACCGAGGTGAGATATGTACAAGTCCCTGTTACTGGCCGTGCTGGCCGGTACCATCAGTTTTTCTGCTCTGGCAACCGGGCAGATGACCGTCTACAAGTCCCAGTATTGCGGTTGCTGCAAGACCTGGATCAAGCACATGGAAGAGAACGGCTTTGAGGTCAAGGTCGTGGAAACCGAGCAGCTTGACCCGATCAAGCAGCAGCATGGCATCACCCCGCAGCTGGCCTCCTGCCACACCGGGGTGGTGAATGGCTATGTGGTGGAGGGGCATGTGCCCGCTGCCGACGTGCAGAAGCTGCTAAAGGAAAAACCGACGATCCGCGGTCTGACCATTCCGGGGATGCCCCAGAGTGCGCCGGGCATGGATATTCCGGGTCAGCCCTATCAGGTGCTGAGCATCAGTGACGAGGGCGCGACCAAAGTCTGGTCGAGCTACCCCGGCTGATGGATGCTGACCGTGAGCAGACACACTTCCATCATGTGAGGCACACCTGAGCGAACCCGTGTCGCCCACGGTCAGGGAGGAGGGCCGCCATCGCGAGATGGCG
>NZ_CAWMFQ010000213.1:0-210 GCF_963866995.1 Aeromonas sp. ZOR0002
GCCGTGAAAGGGCGGTGTCCTAGGCCTCTAGACGAAGGGGACGAAAATCATGCTTTGCGAAGTAAACCTCGCAATGATTTTCGTAAAGGCGACGCCGAGCCTGCGAGGCTAGCGGCCTTTAGCGCTGTTCGTTGTTATCGCTAACTCTGAATTGGGTAACGACTTACGTCACTATTCACATCCCAACCCAACGAACGGGCTTCTCTCATT
>NZ_CAWMFQ010000214.1:0-5423 GCF_963866995.1 Aeromonas sp. ZOR0002
CGGCGGCGGCGCGGATGCGGCTGGCGGCGCGGGCTGCCGGGGCGGGCAGGTCATTCACCTTGCCGAGCAGGGCCGCGGATCCCTGGATCACCATGTTGGGGGTGCGCAGCTCGTGGCTGGCAAAGCGGCTGAACTCCTGTTCACGGGCAAACACGGCGGCTACCTCGTGCTTGCCCGCCAGCAGCGCCTGCTCTATCTCTCGCAGCTCCTGCCAGGGGGCATCGGGCACGAAGTCCCCCTGATCCGGGGTCAGGTGGGCGACCCGCTGGCGCAGCCGCTCCAGCGGCCTGGTGATGTGACGCACCAGCCAGATGCCGAAGGCGAGGCTCCCCAGCAGCAGGGCCAGGCCGATGAGGCGGGTCACCAGATGCAGCTTGGCTTCGTAAGGGTCGAGGTAGTCGTCCGCATCGTCGTTGAACACCAGATAGAGCAGCCCCTGACCCGAGGGGTGGGCGCGTACCAGGAAGTGCTTGTCCTCCCGGCCCAGCTGATGCTCGAAGAAGCCTGGGCTCTGGTAGGCCTTGAGCCAGGCGGGCAGGCGGCCCGCCTCTGTCCAGTAGCTGGAGAACTGGCGCGGGCTGGGGGCGGGGGCCGCCATTCCGAGGCGCAACCAGTCGTCGTCATAGCGGGTTGCCTCCGCCTCCAGCCAGTGGCGCAGGCTCAGCTCCTCCATCTTGTTCTCGGCCACCACCATCAGCAGGCTCAGGATCACCAGCAGCAGCAGACCGGCCCCTCCCAGCGCCAGCACCAGGCGCCGGCGCAGGCTCGGCAGGCCGGAGGCAAGGGGCGGCGTCGGGTTCGTCATGGGGTCACCAGCCGGTAGCCCTGGCCGTGCAGGGTCTCCAGCATGGGGGTGGGGAAGGGCTTGTCGAGGACATTGCGCAGGGCATAGATGTGGCTGCGCAGGGCGTCGGAGTCGGGCTCCTCGTCGCCCCAGACGGTGTCGAGCACCTCCTGGCGCGTCACCAGCTGGGGCGCGCGCTTCACCAGCAGGGTGAGGATCTGGAACGGGATCTTGCCGAGCTTGAGCTCCACCCCGGCGCGGGTGGCGCGGCCGCTGGCGGGATCCACCGTCAGATCGCCAAAGCCGAGCACGCCCATGTCCCCTCTGGGGCCACGCAGGCTGAGGGCCTCCAGGCGCACCTCCAGCTCCTCCATGGCGAACGGCTTGACCAGATAGTCGTCGCCCCCCGCCCGAAAGCCTGCCAGCTTGTCCTCCAGGCTGTCACGGGCGGTGAGAAAGAGCACCGGGGTCGCGATGCCGTCCGCACGCAGCCGCTCCACGGTACGCAGGCCGTCGAGGCGCGGCATCATGACGTCCATGATGATGACGTCGAAGCGCTCCTGGGCCAGCAGTTGCAGCGCGGCCTGGCCATGATAGGCGCAGTCCACCCTGTGCCCGGCCAGCGCCAGATAGTCCATGATGGTCTCCGCCACCTGGGGACTGTCTTCCACCACCAGTATTTTCATGCTCTGATCTCCTGGTCTGTACCGCTATTTCACGGCCATTTCACACCGGATGGGACATCCTGTGTGCCAGTGTAACCCCGAGGATCCCCGATGAAGAAGTCTCTCTGCGCCTTCTGGTTATTGATTCTATTGCCTTTTGGTCTGGTGCAGGCGGCCGAGTTCAAGCTCACGGGCCGCACCACCTGGCAGCTTGGCCAGTTGATGGTCAACGGCATTCCCTTCGTGATCGATGAGCGCACCCGCTTCAAGGATGGCCTGGATGAGGACGATCTCGGCGGGACCTGGGTCGATCTGGAAGGGGTCGTGCAGGAGACGGCGGCAGGGGAGCGGCGGCTCATTCGCGAGGTGGAGGCGCTGGAGGAGGAGGACGAGATGGAGCTGGAAGGGCCGGTGGAAGGGGGACGGATCTGGGGTTATGTCACCTCGGATGGGAGCCTCTCCCCGTTTGAGGGACGCTGGCTGGAGCTGGAGTGCAAGTTTGACGGCATGCGCCTGAGCCAGTGCCGGGAGGATGACTGACCGGTCAGGGCGGACCGGGAAAAATTGCCCGTCCGGGGCCATAGTTAAACCTCACCCCGTGACCCCGGACCGCCTGCCATGACCCGAACCGCACTCTGCCTGCTGCTGTTGCCCTTCTGCACCCTTGCCGACGACGCCGAGCTCTGGCTGGTGGAGCTGGAGCACAACGACGGGGTGCGCCTGCAATTCCAGGGGGCTGAGCTGGAGCTCGGCAGTGCCGAACTGCACGGCGTGGCGCAGCCGGACGGGCTCGTGCCCGGCATGCACCTCGCGATCCAGAGCCGCTACGGCGTCGCCGAGACGATCCGGGTGCTCGACGGGGCGCCGGATCCGGCGCTCGGGGCCAGCTGGCGGCGGGCGGAGGATCGACTGCTCACCCATAATCAGCAGGCATTGCTGCTACAGGATCTCGGTGTGCTGGTGTTTGATGCTGACACTCGCTGGATCAACGGCAGCACCGCCGATCTGCAACCGGGTCGCCGCCTGGTGCTGAGCCGGGATGAAGAGGGCCGCCTCACCGACATCCTCATTCCCGACCCCGAGGATCCCCTCGACGCCGAAGAGTGAGACCTCTCTCCCTTTCCCCTTGTTAATGGCTTGTACTTTAAATTTCCCCACTTATACTGGCGCACATCTTGTCGGAGTGCTGACCGTCGAACGACGCTAAGCTGAGACCGTTAATTCGGGATCCGTGGAACCTGATCAGGTTAAGACCTGCGAAGGGAAACAAGGGTAACTTGCGGGTTACCGCGCCGGGGAAGGCACACCTTCCCGCCAGCTGGAGGCAGACCGCCTCTGGCTGGCACAGGCGCACAGGGGGAGGTTGTCCCGTCCGGTTGTCCTTAGGGCGCCGGGTTTCCAGACTAGGGAAACACCGGGACGGCAGAGCAGGGAAGATCCATGCCCGACTCACTCCCCCGAGCACACCCCGCCGCAAGTTCATCTTCTCCTCGAACTCCAGACAAGCAAACACCCATAACTTCAACCAGTTAATGTGAGTTTTGCTATGTCTACCAATGTTTCTGATACCACCAAATCCAGCCGCCGCGAGCAGCGCTCCAGCGCCCAGACCTTTATCGACAACCTCAAGGGGATGGCTCACCCCAACTCCCGCCGCATCTTTATCGAAGGCTCCCGCCCTGATATCCGGGTGCCCCTGCGGGAGATCCAGCTGGCCGACACCTTCGTCGGCGGCACCAAGGAGGCTCCCCAGTTCGAGCCCAACGAGCCGGTGCCGGTTTATGATACCTCGGGCCCCTATGGGGAAGAGGCCGCCCCCATCGACGTGCGCCGTGGTCTGCCGCGCCTGCGCGAAGCCTGGGTGCTGGAGCGTGCTGACACCGACGCGCTGGACGGGCTGAGCTCCACCTTCACTCAGGAGCGCCTGGCGGACGAGGGGCTGGATCACCTGCGCTTCGAACATTTGCCGAGCGCCCGCCGCGCCAAGCCGGGCCGCCGGGTCACCCAGCTGCACTATGCCCGCCAAGGCATCGTCACCCCCGAGATGGAATTTATCGCCATCCGCGAGAACATGGGCCGCGAGCGAGTGCGCTCCGAGCTCCTGCGCACCCAGCATCCGGGTCAGGGCTTTGGCGCCAGACTGCCCCAGAACATCACCCCCGAGTTCGTGCGCGATGAGGTGGCCGCCGGTCGCGCCATCATCCCCAGCAACATCAACCACCCGGAAGCGGAGCCCATGATCATCGGCCGCAACTTCCTGGTGAAGATCAACGCCAACATCGGCAACTCGGCGGTCACTTCCAGCATCGAAGAGGAAGTGGAGAAGCTGGTGTGGTCCACCCGCTGGGGCGCCGACACCGTGATGGATCTCTCCACCGGCCGCTACATCCACGAGACCCGCGAGTGGATCCTGCGCAACAGCCCGGTGCCCATCGGTACCGTGCCCATCTATCAGGCGCTGGAGAAGACCAACGGCATCGCCGAAGACCTCACCTGGGAGCTGTTCCGCGACACCCTGCTGGAGCAGGCCGAGCAGGGGGTGGACTACTTCACCATCCACGCCGGCGTCTTGCTGCGCTTCGTGCCGATGACCGCCAAGCGCCTCACCGGCATCGTTTCGCGCGGTGGCAGCATCATGGCCAAGTGGTGCCTGTCGCACCACAAGGAGAACTTCCTCTACGAGCACTTCCGCGAGATCTGCGAGATCTGCGCCGCCTACGACGTGAGCTTGTCGCTGGGTGACGGTCTGCGTCCGGGCTCCGTCTACGACGCCAACGACGAGGCCCAGTTCGCCGAGCTGCGCACCCTGGGCGAGCTCACCAAGATTGCCTGGGAATACGACGTGCAGGTGATGATCGAGGGGCCTGGTCACGTGCCCATGCACATGATCGAGCGCAACATGACCGAGCAGCTCGAGCACTGCCACGAGGCGCCCTTCTATACCCTGGGCCCGCTCACCACCGACATTGCCCCGGGGTACGATCACTTCACCTCCGGCATCGGCGCCGCGCTCATCGGCTGGTACGGCTGCGCCATGCTCTGCTACGTGACCCCCAAGGAGCACCTGGGCCTGCCCAACAAGGAGGACGTGAAGCAGGGGCTGATTACCTACAAGATCGCCGCCCACGCCGCTGACCTTGCCAAAGGCCACCCGGGCGCCCAGATCCGCGACAACGCCATGTCCAAGGCGCGCTTCGAGTTCCGCTGGGAGGATCAGTTCAACCTGGCCCTGGATCCCGACACCGCCCGCGCCTACCACGACGAGACCCTGCCTCAGGAGTCCGGCAAAGTGGCCCACTTCTGCTCCATGTGCGGGCCCAAGTTCTGCTCCATGAAGATCACCCAGGACGTGCGCGACTACGCCGCCAAGCTGGAAGCCGTAGAGATAAAGCTGGTCGGCATGGACGGTCAGCAGGAGCGGGTGGTGGCCGAGGTCGAGAGCGGCATGGCCCGCATGGCTGAAACCTTCAAGGAGACCGGCGGCGAGATCTACCATCAGGCGGCGACCCTGAAGCAGGCCGCAGGGGAGGAGGCGTGAGCAGCGAGCGCGGGGCTGTCAGCCCCGCCGACCTGTCCGCCGTGACGCAGGCCCGCCCCGTGGTCTGGACCATCGCCGGGTCCGACTCCGGCGGCGGAGCCGGCATTCAGGCCGACTTGCACACAATGCATGACCTCGGCGTGCACGGCTGCTCCGTCATCTCCGCCATCACGGCCCAGAACTCGGTGGCGGTGAAGATGGTCGACCCCGTGCTGATGCAGACCTTCGCCGCCCAGATCGATGCCCTGGGGCTGGATCTGCCACCCGCCGCCATCAAGATAGGCCTGCTGCCGACCCGGCTGCACGTAGAGGTGCTGGCCCGTCGCCTGTCGACCGTCGAGGCTCCCTTCGTGGTCTACGACCCGGTGGCCATCGCCAGCACCGGCACCCCCATGGCGGAGCCCGGCATGCTGGTGGCGGTGCGCGAGCACCTGCT
>NZ_CAWMFQ010000215.1:0-2295 GCF_963866995.1 Aeromonas sp. ZOR0002
ACTTCCTCCATCTCGGCGAGCTGCTGCAACAGGCGAGCGGCGAGCTGGACGGGGAGTACGCCCTGCTGCGCTGGCTCGGGGAGGCGGTGAGCCAGCCCAACGGCCAGGACGGGGAGCAGATACTTCGCCTGGAGTCCGAGCGCAAGCTGGTGCAGATCGTCACCATCCACAAATCCAAGGGGCTGGAGTACCCGCTGGTCTTCCTGCCGTTCATTTGCAGCCACCGCGCCGCCGACACCCCCCTGTTCCACGAAACGGGGGAGGCGGGCAATCGCACCGTGCTCGATCTCACCGGCGCCGAGGAGTCCCTGGCCGAGGCCGACAAGGAGCGCCTCGCCGAAGACTTGCGCCTGCTCTACGTGGCCCTGACCCGGGGGGTCTATGCCACCTGGCTCGGGCTGGCGCCGGTGCGCTCCGGGGCGGGCAAGTCGGAGAAGACCGACCTGCACCGCACCGCCATCGGCTACCTGCTGCAAAAGGGGGAGGAGGGGGACGCCGGGACACTGGCGACCGCCCTCACCGACCTGGCCCAGGCCCTGCCGGGAGTGGCTGTCGGTGAGCCCTCGCTCACCCGCCCGGCCCCGCTGCCCGCCGAAGCGGAGAAACCGGGTGAGCCCACCGTGCGCGCGTTCCAGGGGCAGCTTGAGCGGGACTGGTGGATCAGCTCCTACTCCGGGCTCGCGGCCCAGGGCAACGGCCACGGCAAGGGGGTGCTGGCCAACCCCGGCTTCGACGACGAGGTGGCCACCGAGGCCGCCGTCACCGTGCAGGAAGAGGAGGCGCCCGCCCCTTCCATCTTCACCTTCCCCAAGGGGGCGCGTCCCGGCACCCTGCTCCACAGCCTGTTCGAGACCATCGACTTCGAGCACGCGAAGGGCGAGTCGCTGGCACAGCACATCGCCGCCCTGCTGACCCAGGAGGGGTTCGACGAAGGCTGGGCCCCCGTGCTGCAACAGCAGGTGGAGGCGGTGCTGGATACCCCCCTTGAGACCGGCCTTGGGGATCCGGTGCGGCTGCGGGATCTGGCCCCCGAACGCAAACAGGTGGAGCTGGAGTTCTTCCTGCCCATGGGGCGGGTGACGGCACCGGCGCTGACCGCACTCTGCCAGCAGCACGACCCCCTGTCGCGGGACGGCAAGCCGCTCGGTTTTGCCACCGTGCAGGGGATGCTCAAGGGCTTTATCGACCTGGTGTTCGAGTGGCAGGGGCGCTGGTATCTGCTCGACTACAAATCGAACCACCTTGGCATGAGCCCCGCCGATTACGGCCGCCCGGCCCTGGAGCGGGCCATGGTCGAGCATCGCTACGATCTGCAATACCAGCTCTATTCGCTGGCCCTGCACCGGCTGCTCGCCTTGCGGCTGCCGGGCTACGATTTCGACCGACATTTTGGCGGGGTCTTCTATCTCTTCCTGCGCGGCATGCCACAAGGGGGCATTTTCCATGCCCGGCCCAGCCGGGAACTGGTGCTGGGGCTGGACGAGTTGTTTAGTAAAGGTGTGACGTCTGACGATCATCGTTTAGAAAAATCGAACAAGGCAGAGGCATGAGGGGCGAGATGAAGGGCGAAACCATGATAGAGCGGCTGAAAGCCTTGGCGCTGGCGGGGCGCATCCGCCAGCTTGACCTGCAATTTGCCAGACTGGTGGCCGACCTGGGCGGCAGCCCCGAGCTGGTGCTGGGGGCCGCGCTCGCCTGCCATGAGCTGGGGCGTGGCCATGTCTGCCTGCCGCTGGCGATGCTTGCTCAGGGCGGTGACGGGCAGGGATCCTCGCGCCCCTTCGGGCTGGATCCGGATCAGAGCCGGGATCTGCTGGCGGATCTCGCGGATCCTGCGAGCTGGCCCGCCCTCTTTGCGGCCAGCCCCCTGGTGGGGAGCGAACAGGAGGAGGGAGAGACCCCCCGCTGGCCCCTGCGGCTCTGGGGGGATCGCCTCTACCTCACCCGCTACCACGACTTTGAGCTGGGGGTGGCCCGCCACCTTAGCGCCTTGAGTGAACGGGCCGAATGGCCGGAGATTGCCCCGGCCCTGTCACGCCTCTTTGCCCGCGACTACGGCCTGGTGTTCGGGGCCTTGCTCAAGGCCCGCCTCGCGCCGGATTTCTCCGTCCGCCACTTTGTGGAGAAGTACCTGGATCTGGTCTTCCCTCATGAGGTGGAGTGGCCCGCCGTCGAGACCCTGCTAAAGAGCGCCCAGGCAGCCAGCGAGCTGGAGCGGCTGGATACCCTGGTACCCGAGGCGCTCTGCTGCAACGGCCAGAAGCTGGCGGCGGCCACGGCGGCGGCGCGCCCCTT
>NZ_CAWMFQ010000216.1:0-260 GCF_963866995.1 Aeromonas sp. ZOR0002
AATACCAACTTTTTCGTGAATCTCTGTGCATAATTCTATCTGGGGTCTTTATGAGACTTGAATTCTCATATATTTACTATGCTATAACCAAGCTAGCTAGCCGAGAGAACATTCAGTGACCATCAATTTTGATTATCGTTGTGGCATCTTAGAGGCAGCCGACACAAAAACTGGCCGAGAATGGTGTTGGTATAAGGGTGATCCCGAGGTTACCAGAACTGAAAATGGCGAGTTATTGAGTTCGATAGGTGTTCCTATCG
>NZ_CAWMFQ010000217.1:0-3343 GCF_963866995.1 Aeromonas sp. ZOR0002
GAAGGGGAATCGGGGCAGGGTCGTGGCCTGGGGAGCGTCGCTCACGAGGGCGACGATGTCAGGATCCTCGGGGAAGAGCAGGGGCCGGCCGATGGCGGCGCGATACAGCTCCACCTTGGGAAAGCGCCTGTGCTTGAACCCCTCGACCAACAGCAGATCCAGGGCGCTCGCATCGAAGCGGGCCAGCAGCGCCTCGAAGGGGGGCTCCCCCTCCGGGGTCTCCCGGATCAGGGCGTGGCGCCGGTCGGAGGCCGCCATCACCTGGGTGGCGCCCGCCTGGCGCAGGCGGTGGCTGTCCTTGCCGGGCTGGTCCATGTCAAAGGCGTGGTGGGTGTGCTTGAGCACCCCGAGGCGCAGACCGCGCGCCACCAGGCGCGGGATGAGGCGCTCCAGCAGGGTGGTCTTGCCGGTGCCGCTCCAGGCGACGAAGCCGAGCAGGGGCAGGGGGCTCATGGCGCGCCCCCTTCCCGCAGCCTCGCCTCCCAGGCGGCGAGTTCGGCCGGGCTGTTGAGGTTGACGAAGGCGTCGGGCAGATCGGCAAAGGGCACTACCGCCATCCGGTGGCGGGCAAACCAGGCCCCGGTCTTGCGCTCCCCGTCCGCCAGCGCCTGTTGCAGAGAGGGGCGCAGGGCGCGGCGCAGCAGGGCGACCACGGGCTGGAGGTGCTCCCCGTCGTGGGCCACCACCAGATCGGTGTCCGGGGTGATGGCGGCGCGAAAGCGGGTCATCAGATCAAGGGGCAGGGCGGGGCCGTCACAGGGGACGAACAGCACCCAGTCGTGACGGGCCGCCGTCAGCCCCGCCAGCATGCCGGCCAGCGGCCCCTGGAAGTCGGCCTGCGCGTCCCCGATGACGGGAGCAAGCTGCCGGTAGCGAGCCTGGCTGCGGTTGGCGTTGATCAGCACCTCGTCCACCTGGGGGCGCAGGCGGGTCAGCACGTGCTGGATCAGGGGAGTGCCCGCGAGGGGCACCCAGCCCTTGTCATCGCCCCCCATGCGGGTGGCGCGACCGCCCGCGAGGATGACGCCACTGACGAGAAAAGCGGGGGAAGAGGAAGGGGTCATGGTGCTCCGTTGCTCGCAAAGGGATGCCCACAGGGGCGTGTCGGGATCTTGCGCCAAGGCGGGCGTGGGAGCAACCTTCGGCTGCCCCGGCAAAGGCGCCTTTGGCCGCAGGGTTTGTCCAAGCTCACAAAACGGGATCGGCAAACGTCATATGATCCCCAGCATTCTGAGTCTTGCTCTCCTGCCTGATGGCAACTTCATGTAAATCAAAGAGAATGACTATGGCTACCGGACAATATCTGCTGTGGAAAGATGCACAGGGTCACGATTTTCGCCCCGTTGCGCTGACGGGCACCAATCTGCTCAACGATCGCAACCTCAACAAGGGTACCGCCTTCACCGAACAGGAGCGGGCCGATTTTGAGCTGGGCGGCCTGCTGCCGCCCCAAGTGCAGACCTTCGAAGCCCAGCTGGAGCGGGTCTATGAGGCCTTCCTGAGCGCCTGCAGCGACATCGAGAAGTACCAGAACCTGCGAGCCCTGCAGGATCGCAACGAAACCCTGTTCTACGCCCTCCTGTCCCGCCACGTGGAGGAGATGACTCCCTACATCTACACCCCGACCGTGGGCAAGGCGTGCCAGGAGTTCAGCCACCGCTTCCAGAAGCCGCGCGGCCTCTACATCACCCCGAAGAACGTCGATGACATGGGCTCTCTCGCCCGCCACATGGATGCCAAGGCGGTGCGCATCATCGTCGTGACCGACAGCCAGGGGATCCTCGGCATCGGCGATCAGGGGGTGGGGGGCATGGGCATTCCCATCGGCAAGCTCGCCCTCTATACCCTGGGGGCGGGCATCCACCCCGCCTGCTGCCTGCCCATCGCGCTGGACGTGGGCACCGACAACCAGGCGCTGCTGGATGACCCCATGTACCTGGGTCAGCCCCACAGGCGCATTCGCGGCAAGGAGTACGACGACTTCATCGACAAGTTCGTGGCCGGGGTCAAGCGCCACTTCCCCAACGCCGTGTTGCAGTGGGAGGACTTCAGCAAGTCCAACGCCTTCAACAACCTGGCCCGCTACCAGCAGGCGCTGCCGTCGTTCAACGACGACATCCAGGGCACCGGGGCCGTGGTGCTGGCGGGCATCATAGGGGCCGTCAAATCCAAGGGGGAAACCCTGGGCCAGCAGCACTACCTGGTCTACGGGGCCGGAGCCGGCGGGGTCGGGGTGGCGGATCAGATCTGCGCGGGGATGATCCGCGAGGGGCTTGACCCGCAGGCGGCGCGGGATCGCATCTATATCCTGGATACCCAGGGGCTGGTGTGTGACAACCGCGAGGGGCTGGATGAGTACAAGCGCCGCTACGCCAAGCCGGGCCTCTTGCTGGCCCAGTGGGATCTGCAGGGCAAGGCGGGGCTGACCGAGGTGCTGCGCCACGTGCCCATCACAGTGCTGCTCGGCACCAGCGGCGCCGGTGGCGCCTTCCAGGAGGAGCACATCCAGCTGATGCTGACCCACTGCGAGCGCCCCATGGTGTTCCCCCTCTCCAACCCTACCGCCAACTGCGAGGCGTTGCCGGAAGACATCTTCCGCTGGAGCCAGGGGCGCGCCATCGTCGCCACCGGCAGCCCGTTCAAGGACGTGCATCATGAGGGGCAGGATTATCGCATCGGTCAGGGCAACAACGTCTTCATCTTCCCCGGCGTGGGGCTGGCGGCCATCGTCAGCCAGATCCGCGAGATAAGCCCGGACATCTTCACCACCGCCGCCTTTGCGCTCGCGGAGTGCGTGAGCGAGGCGGATCTCGCCCGGGGCACCGTCTACCCGAGGATCAGCGAGCTGCGCAACATCTCGGTGCACGTGGCGACCGCAGTGCTCAAGGATATCGTGCGCCGCGACCCCTCCCACCCGCTCATCGGTCAGGATCTGCAAGAGCACATCCTGAGCCATATGTGGGAGCCGGTCTACCTGCCCTATCGCCGGGTCTGAGGTGCGACCTGCCCGCACGTGTCGCGGACATGACGATGCCATAGAAACAGAGAGGGTGGCCCAGGCCACCCTCTCTGTTTTCCGCCCTGCTGTGTGTGCGGGGCAGGACGCTGCCACTTATTGAGCGGGCGGGGGCACCAGGCGGTCATCGACGCTGCCGTCGCCCCGAAGCTTGTTGCCATTGGCATCGACGGCGTCCACGCCGTTGTCGTCCACCCGGCCACCGGCATGACGCTCCCCGCCTGCATGTTTGTCGCCACCGCCGTGGCGATCGCCGCCAGCGTGCTGGTCGCCACCGGCATGTTCGCCCTGACCACGGTCATCGCCGCCGTGGCCGCTGTCGTCCCC
>NZ_CAWMFQ010000218.1:0-27061 GCF_963866995.1 Aeromonas sp. ZOR0002
GCATCGTGCTTCGTACCGCCTCGGTGGAAGCGGTGCGCAGCCTGGTGGCGAGCCAGCTCGGGCTCGCCCTGCTGCCGGACTTTGCCTACCGCCCCTGGTCGCTGGAGCAGGAGCGGGTCGAGGCCCGCGCCATCAAGGAGCCCATCCCCGCCATCGACATCGGTCTGGTGTGGCGGCGCGGCTCGCGCCTTGACTGGGCCGCACGCGAGTTCATCGACATCGCCAGAGATCAGAGCCGGCTGCGGGCCCGCCAGCACCTCCCCCGCTAGGACTGAGCCTGAACAGCCGTGACTCCGGCAAAAAATCAGATTCATATGCGCTCGATATCGATTTTACAGATACAAAAGCCGTTAAAAATTGAAATTCTCATTGCTCACGGCTTCTCCTACGCTCATGACTGGTTAACAGGATGTTAATTGTCAGCGTGGCATCACAACCGTGCCCGCCCATGCAAGGAGAGCAAGATGAAACTGACCCCCCTCACCCTGGCCCTGATCCCCGCCCTGCTGGCAGGCCAGACCCAGGCTGCCCCCACCACCCTCGGCAAGGGTGAAGGCCAGCTCAACATCGTGGCCTGGGCCGGCTACGTGGAGCGCGGCGAGACCGACAAGAACTACGACTGGGTCACCGGCTTCGAGCAAGAGACCGGCTGCAAGGTCAACGTCAAGACGGCCGCCACCTCGGACGAGATGGTGGCGCTGATGAACGAGGGAGGCTTCGATCTGGTGACCGCCTCCGGCGACGCCAGCCTTCGCCTCATCGCCGGCGGCAAGGTGCAGGCACTCAACCTGGCGCTCATCCCGAGCTACGGCAAGATAGACCCCCGCCTGCAGAATGCCCCCTGGCACACGGTGGACGGCAAGCACTACGGCGTGCCCTACCAGTGGGGCGGCAACATCTTGATGTACAACACCAAGGTGTTCCCCAAGGCACCCGACTCCTGGAACGTGGTGTTCGAGGAGCAGACCCTGCCGGACGGCAAGTCCAACAAGGGTCGGGTGCAAGCGTTCGACGGCCCGATCCACATCGCCGATGCCGCCCTCTATCTGATGAGCCACCAGCCGGCGCTCGGCATCAAGGATCCCTACGAGCTGAACGAGGATCAGTACAAGGCCGCCCTCGACCTCCTGCGCCAGCAGCGCAAGCTGGTGGGACGCTACTGGCACGACGCCTTCGTCCAGATCGATGACTTCAAGAACGAGGGGGTGGTGGCCTCCGGCTCCTGGCCGTTCCAGGCCAATACCCTGATCGCCGACAAGCAGCCCATCGCCACTACCGTGCCCAAGGAAGGGGTCACCGGCTGGGCCGACACCAGCATGGTGCACAGCGAGGCCAAGAACCTCACCTGTGCCTACAAATGGCTGGAGCACTCCCTCAACAACAAGCTGCAGGGGGATCTCGCCTCCTGGTTCGGCTCCGTGCCGGTGGTGCCGGCCGCCTGCGAAGGCAATGCCCTGCTCGGAAAAGAGGGGTGCAAGACCAACGGCATCGACAACTTCGATCGGGTTCACTTCTGGCGTACCCCTGTCTCCCAGTGCAAGAGCCAGGGAACCTGCGTGCCGTATTACCGCTGGGTCTCGGACTATATCGCTATTCTGGGTGGCCGCTGATGCTGGTAGAACAAGGCCATATCCCAGCGGCAGGGGACCTGCGTGTCCTCTGTGCTACCGCTGGGTCTCGGACTATATCGCCATCCTGGGTGGTCGCTGAGGTGCCTCAGTAAATGCCGATATGGGGCCGGACAGGAGTCCGGCCCGCTTCCCACACAGACAAGGACGCCCCATGAATGCCGTACAATTTGACCGGGTCAGCCGCAACTATGGCGAGGTGAAGGCGGTCGACGACATCTCCTTCCAGATCCCGTCCGGAGAATTTTTCACCCTGCTGGGGCCGAGCGGTTCCGGCAAGACCACCTGCCTGCGGATGATCGCCGGCTTCGAGTACCCGAGCGAGGGGGAGATCCGCCTGTTCGGCGAGCCCTGCTCCACCGTGCCCCCCTACGATCGCAACCTCAATACCGTGTTTCAGGACTACGCCCTGTTTCCCAACATGGATGTGCGCGACAACATCGGCTATGGCCTGATGCTCAAGGGCGTCGCCAAGGCGGAGCGTTACCGTAAGGTGGACGAGATGCTGGAGCTGGTGCGCCTGCCCGGCGTCGGCAACCGCAAGCCGGGCCAGCTCTCCGGCGGCCAGCGCCAACGCATCGCCATCGCCCGGGCACTGATCAACCAGCCGCGCATCCTGCTGCTGGACGAACCGCTCGGGGCGCTCGACCTCAAGCTGCGCGAGCAGATGCAGCTCGAACTGAAAGCCTTGCAGCGCCAACTCGGCATCACCTTCATCTTCGTCACCCACGATCAGCAGGAGGCGCTCTCCATGAGCGACCGGATCTGCATCTTCAATCAGGGCAAGATCGAGCAGATCGCCGCGCCGGATACCATCTACGACGCCCCCGCCACGCCCTTCGTCGCTCGCTTCGTCGGCACCGTCAACCTGTTCGAGGGGGAGCAGGCCCGCCGTCTGTGCGGCGATGCTCACCAGATGATGGTGCGCCCGGAGCGGATCCGGCTCACCGAGGCCGGCACACCGGGCTGGTCCGGGGAAGTGCGCGAGGTGGAGTATCTCGGCCCCTTCGTGCGCTACCGGGTCGATCTCGGCGAGCAGCTCGAGCTTATCGTCAACCACCCCAACGAGGGCCAGGCCCGCCTGCCCCGTGGCGCCCGGGTCAGCCTCAGCTGGCCGGAGCAGGCGATCCATCACCTGCACACCGCCCCTCAGAGAGCTCAACCATGAGCGCCCCCCACAGTGCGAGCCTTGCCATGAGCCAACCCACTGCCCCCCTCTCCTATCGGCCGCTGCGGCGCCTTTCCACCCTGCTCTACGGGCGGCCGGGTCTGTTGCTGGCCGTCCTGCTCGGGCCGCCGCTGCTCTGGCTTGGCATCATCTATGTCGGCTCCCTGCTGATGCTGCTCTCCAACGCCTTCTTCGGGCTGGACGAGTTCAGCGGCCAGATCCGCCACGAACTGGGGCTGCAGAACTTCGTCGCCCTGCTGCGGGCGGAGAATCTGGACGTGATCCTGCGCACCGTCGGCATGTCGCTGCTAGTGACTCTGGCCTGCGCCCTGCTCGGCTTTCCGGTGGCCTACTACATGGCGCGCTACACCAGCGGCAAGACCCGGGCCCTGTTCTACGTCGGCATCATGCTGCCGCTCTGGTCCAGCTATCTGGTGCGGGTCTACGCCTGGAAGCTGATCCTGGCCAAGGAGGGGGTCATCAGCTGGCTGGTAGATACTCTGGGACTGGACTGGCTGCTGGACTCCATCCTCTCGCTGCCGGTGATCGGGGGACCGTCGCTGTCGTTCTCGCGCATCGGCACCTTCATCGTGTTCGTCTACGTCTGGCTGCCCTTCATGATCCTGCCCATCCAGGCGGCGGTGGAGCGGATCCCGCGCTCCCTGCTGGAAGCGAGCGGCGATCTCGGCGCCACCCCGGCCCAGACCTTTCGTACCCTGATCCTGCCGCTGGCCCTGCCCGGCGTGGTGGCGGGCTCCATCTTCACCTTCTCCCTGACGCTGGGGGACTACATCATCCCCGGCATCATAGGCAACTCCACCATGTACATAGGTCAGGTGGTCTACATGCAACAGGGCACGGCGGGCAACCTGCCCTTCGCTGCCGCCTTCTCGCTGGTGCCGATCCTCATCATCGCCATCTACCTCACCATCGCGAAACGCTTGGGGGCCTTCGATGCGCTCTAATACTTCCATGAAGCGGGACCATAGCAGCCAGCCCTCCGGCCTGCTCAAGTACGCGGCCATCGGCGGCCTCCTGTTCCTGCACTTTCCGATCCTGTTCATCTTCCTCTACGCCTTCACCAGCGAGAGCAAGAGCTACCAGTTCCCGCCCCCCGGGCTCACCTTCAAGTGGTTCGAGGTGACCCTCAACCGCCCCGACGTATGGCGCGCCATCCAGCTGTCGCTGGAAGTGGCCGGGCTCGCTACCCTGGTGGCCATGGTGCTCGGCACCCTGGCGGCGGGAGCCATCGCCCGCAGCCGCTTCTTCGGCCAGGAGGTGGTGTCGCTCTTGCTGGTGCTGCCCATCGCCCTGCCCGGCATCGTCACCGGTATCGCGCTGCGCTCCGCCTACGGGGTGATGGAGATCCCCTTCAGCTTCTGGACCATCGTGATCGGTCACGCCACCTTCTGCGTGGTGGTGGTCTACAACAATGCCCTGGCGCGCTTTCGCCGCACCAACCAGAGCCTCATCGAGGCGTCCATGGATCTCGGGGCCGACGGCTTCCAGACCCTGCGCTACGTGATCCTGCCCAACCTCGCCACCGCCCTGCTGGCGGGGGGCATGCTGGCGTTCGCCCTCAGCTTTGACGAGGTGATCGTCACCACCTTCACCGCTGGCCAGCAGACCACGCTGCCGATCTGGATGTATCAGGAGCTGATCCGGCCACGGGACAGGCCGGTCACCAACGTGGTGGCGCTCATCATAGTGGCCTTCACCACCATTCCCATTCTGCTTGCCTACTACCTCACCCGCGACGGCCAGGACGTCGCCGGCAGTGGCAAATAACGACTCAACGCGTGCGCAAGGATGCAACCATGAAACTCTCTACCCAACTTTTGATCGACGGTCAGTTCGTCACCGGTGACGGCCAGGCCGAGCCCATCCTCAACCCGGCCACCGGCGAGCTGCTCGCCTCGGTGCCCGAAGCCTCGTTCGAGCAGGTGAACCGGGCGGTGAACGGCGCCCAACGCGCCTTCGCCCAGTGGAGCCGCACCACGCCAGCCCAGCGCAGTACCCTGCTGCTGCGCCTGGCCGATGCCATCGAGCGCCACGCCGAGGAGTTTGCGGCGCTCGAATCCCTCAACTGCGGCAAGCCCTATCTGGCAGTGCTCAATGACGAGCTGCCGGCGGTGGTTGACTGCTTCCGCTTCTTCGCTGGCGCCGCCCGCTGCCTGCAGGGGCCGCTGGCGGGGGAGTATATCGAGGGGCACACCAGCATGATCCGCCGCGATCCCATCGGTGTGGTGGGCAGTATCGCCCCCTGGAACTATCCGTTGATGATGGCGGCCTGGAAGATGGCCCCCGTGCTCGCCGCCGGCAATACGGTGGTGCTCAAGCCCTCCGAGCAGACCCCGCTCACCGCCCTGCGCCTGGCGGAGCTGGCCAGCGAGCTCTTCCCCCGCGGCGTCATCAACATCGTCTGCGGCCGGGGCGAGAGCGTGGGGGCGCCGCTGGTGGAGCACCCGCTGGTGCGCATGGTGTCGCTCACCGGTGACATCGCCACCGGCCAGAAGATCCTGCAGAGCGCCGCCCGCACCATGAAGCGAACCCACCTGGAGCTGGGGGGCAAGGCACCGGTCATCATCTTCGACGATGCGGATCTGGAGGCCGTGGTGGCGGGCATTCGCACCTTCGGCTTCTACAACGCCGGCCAGGATTGCACAGCCGCCTGCCGCATCTATGCCCAAGGCAAGATCTACGACAAGTTCGTCGCCGCCATGACCGAGGCGGTCTCCTCCATCAAGGTGGGCGGTCCGCGCGAGGAGGGGGTGGAGATGGGGCCGCTCATCTCGGACCGGCAGCGCAACCGGGTGGCCAGCTTCGTGGAGCGGGCCCAGAGCAGCGGTCACGTGGAGGTGACGGCGGGGGGCAAGATCCGCCCCGGCAACGGCTTCTTCTTCGAGCCGACCCTGATCGCCCATGCCCGTCAGGAGGATGAAATCGTGCGCCGGGAGGTATTCGGCCCGGTAGTGTCGGTGACCCGCTTCAGCGACGCCGAGCAGGTGGTGCAGTGGGCCAACGACTCGGACTACGGCCTCGCCAGCTCGGTCTGGACCCGGGATCTCGGCCTTGCCAGCAAGGTGGCCAGCCACCTGCAATACGGCTGTACCTGGATCAACACCCATTTCATGCTCACCTCCGAGATGCCCCACGGCGGCATGAAGATGTCCGGCTACGGCAAGGATCTCTCCCTCTACGCCCTGGAGGACTACACGGTGCCGCGCCACATCATGGTCAAGCTCTAGGCTCCACTCCGTCCCCCTGAAAACAAGATGGCCCCTTGGGGCCATCTTGTTTTGCATCAGGTCTGTGCATCCCTGCTGTGCACCGACGCAGCTTTACCATTCACCCGACCTCGACCCGCATCAACGTCATGACAACCGCCACAGCCAGTGGTGATCCAGAATCAGCAGACCAAACAGCAGCATCAGGTGATAGATGGAGAAACGGAAGGTGCGCATCGCCTGGCCGGGGCGCTCCTCATATTTCAACAACCAGCCATGCCAGCAGAATCCAAGGTTCAGCCCCAGACTGCCGACCAGGTAGACAAGCCCCGACATACCAATCAGATAGGGTAGCAGGCAGACGAGCGTCAGGATCAGCAGATAGAGCAGGATGGCTGTCTTGGTGAAATCGGTGCCGTGGGTGACGGGCAGCATGGGAATGTCGGCACCGGCATAGTCATCGCGCCGATGGATGGCCAAAGACCAGAAATGGGGCGGCGTCCAGGTAAAGATGATCATCACCAGCAGCCAGGGCTCGGCCGAAAGCTGCCCCGTGATGCTGGTCCAGCCCAAGAGCGGTGGCATGGCTCCCGCCAATCCGCCGATGACGATGTTCTGGGGCGTGGCCCGCTTCAGCAGCAGGGTATAGACGACCGCATAGCCGAACAGGCTGGCCAAAGTCAGCCAGGCAGTCAGGGGATTCACGCCCCAATGAAGCAGAACAAACCCCGACAGTGCCAGACAGATCGCAAAACTCATCGCCTGCCCCGGCGTGATCCGTCCCATGGCGACCGGGCGCCAGCGCGTTCTGCGCATCCGGGCATCGATGCCGCTATCCAGAGAATGGTTCATGGCCGCCGCCCCGGCAGCGAGCAGTCCAATCCCCGCCAGGCCCAGTATCATCTCGTCCAGAGAGGCGCGTGTCGGCTCCGCCAGCAGCATGCCCACCCAGGCGGTCAGGAGCAGCAGGGCGACCACCTTTGGTTTGGTCAACTGACAATAATCGTGCACCCGGCGGAGGGCGAAGCGCTGTGCCCGCACTCTCCCATTCATGTCCGGCTCCTGACCATCCCAGGGGGTCGCAAGGGGTCGTGATGAGGCACAGAGAGCCTCCCGCGCGCCAGCACACAGCAGACCAGCAGGTGGGCTGCCACCAGATTGTGCGCAAGGGCGTTGGCCAGCGGTAGGGCCAGATGGACGTTCGCCAATCCCAAGGCAATCTGCACGGTCAGCAGACCCAGCAACAACCAGCCAAACCCTCTCAGGGGGGGCCGCTGGCAGAGCAGCGCGAGGGCGAAAGCCCCCACCAGCAAGGCCGTGGTCAGCGCTCCCAGGCGATGGGCGATGTGAATGGTCTGGCGCGCCTCCTTACCCAGCACGCCGAACTCATAACTGGCGTGCCCCAGGGGGAGATGAAAGGCTTGCGCCCAATTCAGCTCTGCCTGCCAGTCGCCCTGGCACAAGGGAAACTCCACACACGCCATGGCCGCATAGTTCGCCGACGTCCAGCCCCCCAGCGCGATCTGCAGCAGCAGCACACCGCAGGCCATGCTGCCAAGCCAGGACACCCCCTGGTGTACGGGCGGGGATACAGTGAAGCCTGCCAATTCGGCCCGATAGAGCCAAAGCAAGGTCAGGATGACGAAGCCGCCCAGCAGATGAGTGGTCACCACCAGAGGATGCAGGGCCAGGGTCACCGTCCACATACCCAGTGCCGCTTGACCCGCAACCAGCACCAGCAAGATGAGCGAGAGGTGGCGCAGTCGGCCGCCTGTACGCCAGCCCAAGCCGGACAGGAGCACAATCACGCCTCCCAGCACCCCGGCGAAGTAGCGATGCACCATCTCGCTGCGCGCCTTGTGAGGAACAAGCGGGCTGGCCGGATAGCGCTGTGCCGCCAGTTCCGCATGCTCGGCGCGGGGAATGGCAAGGGAACCATAGCAACCAGGCCAATCGGGGCAAGCCAACCCGGCATCCGTCAACCGGGTATAAGCACCGAGCGCGATGACCAGTACTGCCAGCGCAATGGCCACGGAGGCCAGCCTCTTGTGCATCTTCATATGCCGCCTCGTTGACCGTGCAGTAGCCAGAAGATGCGAGTCCCATGCCGGCTGCATCGTCACTGCACCCCACGCTGATACTTGAGCAGTTGCTGCAGATCCGACAGTACCGCCTTGCCAAGCAACGGCCAGGTCGTCGTGCTGCCGGGCACCTCGTAACGCAAGATGGCCAGCCCGCGGTCGTCCACCAGCAGTATATCCCCCTCCCTCATTTCACTGTTTGCCTCGTGAGGTGGCGTCAACTGGACCAGCTCCAGCTTGTCCAGATTACGGCCAAGTGCGGCCTGGATACGTGCCATCAGCGCGGGGACCTGCCGGCATTGCCCCTCGCAGCGAGGGGCCACCAGATAGACCAGTCGCCATTGGTGCTGATGGGCAGGAAGCGGTTGCAACAGGTAGATCTCCTGGTGCAGCCAGTGCCCCTTGCTGCGCGTGCCGGGTTCATACCAGCCCTGGTGAAGAGTCAGAGCCGCCAGCACCACAGGCAGCAGGATCACCGCAGCAAAGAGCGCTGGCACCCGCCAGCGTCGCCATCCGCTCATGGGGAGCACCTCCTTGTCAGCATGACCCCTCCTGACAGAACCACCAGCGCCAAGCCGAGCCATTGCACCGCATAGGCCCGGTGTTTTTCGGGAGGCATGACATTGTGCTGGTAGTGATAGAGGAATGGGGTTCGTCTTTGATACAACACGGCGTCTGCAAGCGGGGCTCCGATTGTCTGTCGCAGGGTCTCGACCCTGATGGATTGCAGCCGGTTCGGGTAGGGGCCTGGTTCTATGTTCTGTCCCAGCAGGAAGCCGCCGGGAGCCATGCGCAGAACACCTTCAAGGGTCATTGCGGCGGGGATGGCGGGATTGGGCAATTGCGACCTGTCGGATGGCGCGGGCACCCATCCCAGGTTGACCAACAACAGTGAGGATCCCCCCTCTGCGCGTACCGGGATGAGCACGTCATAGCCAACCTCCCCGTTGACGATCTGGTTGTCCAGCAACCAGACATAAGGGCTGACCCACTCGGCTTTCCCTTGCAGAGGCTGGCCATCCAGTGACTCCGGGTGTTGCCAGTCGATCTGGGCCAATGTCCTTGGCCCGGCCTGCTGCATCTTTGCCATCTGCGCCAGCCAGGCCGTTTTTTCCATTCCGCGCTGCCACTGCCAGAACGCCAGCTTGCACAAACCGGCCGTCACCACCAGAGTGAACAACAAGACGAACCAACGTCTGTGATGCCATGGTCGTCGCTTGTCTCGTGCAGCCGAATCGCGCATATCGAGGAGGATCCCAAGATGTTGATCAAGGTCGTTCTGGTACTCATGCTGCTGCTCATCATCGGCCAGCTGTTTCACGCCCTCTGGCTGATGCTCAGTGCAGGCAATACGCAAAAGATGTCGGTACCTCTGGGCCGGCGCGTCTTCTTCTCCCTGCTGGTGGTCATCATACTGCTGCTCTCTCTCGCGATGGGCTGGCTGGAGCCCAACCCGCGCCCCTACTGAGCACGGCATCAAAGCAGGTAGACAAAGACGAACAGACAGAGCCAGACCACATCGACGAAGTGCCAGTACCAGGCCGCAGCCTGGAAAGCGAAATGACGCTGTGGGGTGAAATGATCCCTCAGCATGATGCGCAGCCAGATGATGGTCAGGAAAAGGGTGCCCAGCAGCACGTGCAGTCCGTGGAACCCGGTCAGAATGAAGAAGGTATTGCCATAGATGCCGGAATCCAGCCGCAGCCCGAGCTCCCGATAGGCATGCAGATACTCATAGCCTTGAAACCACAGGAATGTCAGCCCGAGCACCACGGTGGCCAGCAACATCCCCTTGAGCCGCATACGTCTGCCGTTTTCCAGACTCATGTGTGCAAACAGCAGGGTCACGGAGGAGCCGAGCAGGATCAAGGTATTGATGAGGGGGATCCCCTGCCAGGGCATGGCCTGGGTCGTGGCCCCGCCGGGCGTCTTGAGCAGGGGCCAGTGAGCGGTGAAATCCGGCCACAGCAGCTGGCCCGTCATCACCCTGTGGCCCGCACCATCCAGCCAGGGCACCGCAAGCTGGCGGGCATAGAACAGCACTCCGAAAAAAGCCAGAAAGAACATCACTTCGGAGAAGATGAACCAGACCATACCCTGCCTGAAGGATCTGTCCATCTGGGCGCTGTAGAGCCCGGTCATGGACTCCCGGATGATGTGACGGAACCAGCCAAACAACATGAATGCCAGCAGGGCGACACCGGCCATCATCAGATACCGGCCGAAACCGGTCTGCCCACTCGCCACTTCATTGACCAGATGTCCCGCCCCCAACGCCAGGAAAAACAGTGCAATGGCACCAATGATGGGCCAGCGACTCTGGTCCGGGACATAATAGGTCTGGTTCACCTTGGCCATGGTCATTTCCTCTGTGCGAGTGCCGGTGCAGGTACGGACTCCGTGATGTCATAGAGCGAGTAGGAGAGCGTGATGGTATTGATGCTGTCCGGTAGTGCCGGATCGATATAGAACTTGAGCGGCATCAGCTTGCTCTGCCCTGCCCTCAGCTCCTGGCGATTGAAACAGAAACACTCCACTTTCTTCAGATAGGCTGCGGCGGGACCGGGAGAGACCGACGGGACCGCCTGACCCACCATGGTCCGCTCCGTGGGATTGAACACCCGAAAGTTGACCATCTTCACCTCCCCCGGCCGCACCGACAGCCGAGTCGTCTCACCGCTGAACTCCCACGGCATCCGGGTATCCGCATGAGCAAGAAACTCGATCTGGATGCTCCGCTTGCTGTCGATCACCGCCCGCTCCGTACTGGCCGCTTGATCAGACGTCTTGCCATTGAGGCCGGTGATCCGGCAGAAGACGTCATAAAGCGGTACCAGCGCAAAGGCAAAACCAAACATGACGAGCACGACCAGAGCCAGTTTTCTGAGCAAGGGGGCATGACTGACCTGGGTCATATGACCTCCCTAACGCTCTTCCAACCGGATATTCGGCGGAGTCTGGAAACTGTGATAGGGAGGGGGAGAAGAGAGCGTCCATTCCAGCCCCTCGGCCCCCTCCCATACCCGATCGCTCGCCTTGGCTCCGCCTCTGATGCATTTGATCACGCCCCAGACAAACAGCAGCTGGGACAGGCCGAAGGCAAAGCCCCCCAGGCTGATCAGCATGTTGAAGTCGGCAAATTGCAGGGCGTAATCGGGAATGCGGCGAGGCATGCCCGCCAGCCCGACAAAATGCATGGGGAAAAACAGCACATTGACCGAGACGAGCGAACACCAGAAGTGCCATTGGCCGAGCCGCTCGTCATACATGTGCCCCGTCCATTTCGGCAACCAGTAGTAGGCCGCAGCCAGGATCGAGAAGACGGCACCGGTCACCAGCACATAGTGGAAATGGGCCACTACGAAATAGGTGTCGTGATACTGAAAATCAGCCGGCGTCATGGCCAGCATCAGCCCGGAGAAACCGCCAATCGTGAACAGGGTGATGAAGGCGATGGCAAACAGCATGGGGGTCTCGAATGTCAGAGAACCACGCCACATGGTGGCAAGCCAGTTGAATACCTTTACCCCTGTCGGCACCGCGATCAGCATGGTGGTGTACATGAAGAACAGCTCCGCCACCACGGGCAATCCGGTGGTGAACATGTGGTGAGCCCAGACCATGAAGGAGAGCAAGGCGATGCTGCTGGTGGCATAGACCATGGAGCGATAACCGAACAGCTTCTTGCGGGAGAAGGTCGGAATGATGCTGGAGACGATGCCGAAAGCCGGCAATATCATGATGTAGACTTCCGGGTGCCCGAAGAACCAGAAAATGTGCTGAAACAGGACAGGATCCCCCCCACCTGCCGCATCGAAGAAACTGGTCCCGAAATACTTGTCCGTCAGCACCATGGTCACCGCAGCCGCCAGCACCGGCATGACAGCGATGAGCAGAAACGCCGTGATGAGCCAGGTCCAGACAAACAGCGGCATCTCCATCCAGCCCATGCCCGGCGCCCGCAGGTTGAAGATGGTCACGATGACGTTGATAGCCCCCATGATGGAGGAGATCCCCATGATGTGAATGGCAAAGACAAACAGGGCCGTGCTGTTGCCGCTGTACTGGGTAGACAGGGGGGCATAGAAGGTCCAGCCAGAACTGGGGCCGCCTCCCTCCATAAACAGGCTCGACAGGAGGATGAGGAAAGCAAACGGCAGGATCCAGAAGCTCCAGTTGTTCATGCGGGGCAGCGCCATGTCAGGGGCCCCAATCATGATGGGGATCAGCCAGTTGGCGAGGCCGGTGAAGGCGGGCATGACGGCACCAAAGACCATGATGAGGCCGTGTACTGTGGTCATCTGGTTGAAAAACAGGGGTTCCACCAGTTGCAGTCCGGGCTGGAACAGTTCTGCCCGGATCACCATGGCCATGGCGCCACCGGTAAAGAACATGGTGAGGGCAAAGCACAGATAGAGGGTACCGATGTCCTTGTGATTGGTGGTGTAGAGCCAGCGCCTCAGACCGGCCGCTGGCTGGTGGACATGTTCGCTGTGCGGGGTATCCGTGATTCCATCACTCATGCCGACGCCTCACTTGTCCTTGTCCGGATTGGCCGGGTTGAGAAGGGACTGCACCTCGGCTGGCTGCACAAGGTCACCGGTCTTGTTATCCCAGGCATTGCGTTCATAGGTGATGACGGCGGCGAGTTCCTGTGCCGTCAACTGTTTGCCAAAAGGTTGCATCGCCGTACCACTCCGGCCATGCAACACCGTATCCAGATGCTGGGCACGATGCTCCGCCTGTGTGGTCACCTTGCTGCCATTGAGCGCCGGGAAGATGCCTGGCAATCCGGTACCCGCGGGCTGATGACAGGCCGCACAGTGGCCCAGATAGACTTTCTCCCCCAGCGCCATGGCTTGTGGCAACGTCATGGTCTCCGCTGCCTGCGCCTGTTGCTGTGCCTTGGCGGTTGCCTGCTCGTCTCCCTTCCTGGCAATCCACGTCTCGAACTCCTCTGCGGATTTGGCCACCACAACCACGGGCATGAAACCGTGATCCTTGCCGCACAGCTCGGCGCACTGCCCACGATAGGTGCCCGGCTTGTCGATCCGCGTCCAGGATTCGTTGATGTAGCCAGGATTGGCATCTTTTTTCACGGCGAAGGCGGGAACCCACCAGGAGTGGATGACATCGTCCGAGGTCATCAGGAAACGGATCTTCTTGCCGACCGGCAACACCAGAGGGTTATCCACCTCCAGCAGATAATTGCCGCCCTTGGGGGCATCACCCGAGATCTGCTGTTTGCTGGTCGCCAGCAGGGAATAAAACGCCACCGGATACTCGAGGTATTTGTAATGCCATTTCCATTGCGAGCCCGTGACGAGGACGGTGAGATCGGCCTTGGAGGTATCCTCCATCTTCAACAGGGTCGAGGTTGCCGGTGCCGCCATCGCGATCAGTATCAACACGGGGATGGCCGTCCACAGCAACTCGATGCGGGTGCTTTCGTGAAACTGGGCGGCTTTGGCACTGCGCGATTTTCGATGGTGCACGATGGACCAGAACATGATGCCGAAGACGAGCAGACCGATGACGCAACAGATATAGAAAATCGTCATATGCAGGTCATAGACCTGCTGACTGATGGCGGTCGCCCCGCGCGTCATGTTGAACCGGATCTCATTGGCAAAGGCGCTGCTGCTGATGAACCACATCATCATTCCGGCACCTGCCTGAGCTGCATCGTTTCTCACATTGCACTCCCTGTGCACGTTGGAGAAGATGGCCTGCATTCAATACACCCAACGCTAACCATCTGAAAATAATGCATTTATTAAAATTCATTTCACATTCAAGTATTAGTCCATATTCAGAAAAAACCAAAATGCAGACAGCCCTGACCAGGCTCATCAGAGCAGTGGCAATAGGCAAAACGCGAGCAGGGAAGAGGGAGAAACGGGTCCCGGGGTGGCCGCGCCTTGAACGGGGAGAGCTTCAGCCATGGTGAGTCGAATCGATGTGCAGAACCCGGGAGGGGCCATGGGTTCCTCCTGGGCTCCGTGGTTTTCTGCCGTGCCAGAGGTGGGGTCAGCCCGCTGGGGCTTGCTGAGCCAGCAGTCTGGCCAGCAGGGAGCGCAATGCTTTTATCAGGGCGGGTTTGCCAGCGACACCCTGTCGGGCAGCCAGCTCGGACCAGGACGCATATTGCCAGATGGTGGCGATCAGCAACCGTCGTTCATCCTGACTCAACCCGTCCAGCATCATCACTCGCCGGAGCAGCCAGCGTTGCAGTGTCGCCTGGCACAATTCGAATGGCTTGTGATGGTGGGCAAAACAATCGAGTTCCCGATGCTCGAATTCATCCAGATCCGGCACATGAGTGACAGGCCCGCCTCTGAGGGATAGCCAGACCAGTTCGGTATCCAGCCTCTTGAGTTCACCCGCCAGCAGGGCCGGCAACTGGCTCATGAAACGCTGTCGCCATTGCGCCAGCTCGGCGTGATATTCCGATTGCAACGGCATCAGCAGCAAAGCTGCATGACTGCCGCTGGCCGCATCGCGCTGCAGACCAAGACGCAGCACCTTCAATCCCGCCTTGAGCCAGAATGGCAGCAGATCTGGACTGGCGGAGAAGGCAGATCCCAGATAATCAACCCCTAATGCCCGATAATGTGATACCAGACTGTCTAGCAACCGGGACCCCAGCCCGAGACGATGAAGGGCAGGATGGATGGCGATGCGCATCACCCTGGCATAAGAGCGCTCCCCCGCCGTCACGAAACCGGCGTGGGCCAGCAGCGACTGGGGCAACAGATGTCCACGAGGGCGCCTTCGTCCGGCCCAGATCGCATGCGCCAGATCAGGGGGTATATTGCCCTCCCGCGCGACCAGCGCCACCCCGAGCAACTCCTGTCCCTGCTCCATCAGATGAATGTCGAGATCCGGCCCCTCCAGCAAATACCGCAGATCACTGGGGCTGGTCTGGTAGTGAGCCAGCACGAGCAGGCCGAACACCCGATTGAGCAGCGCGTCATCACGGGCCAGCTCATCTTGTCCGACCAGGCGCCAGGTCGGTGATGTCGGGGGATGAGGTGCCGATATGTCAGCATTCAGACCAAGGAGCCGGAAGATCAGAGGCTCCAGCGGATCGCTCAGGCTCCAGCGAATGGGCTCCACCAGGCGCAGCTCCTGCCAATCCGGGGTTTGCTCATCGAGTATCCGCTTGAAGCGCAGATGAAAGCCGCGCCCCGTCCCCTCATAGCCGTGCTCCGTTGTAGCGAAGACAATGCGACTGTGACGGGCCAGCATGGCCTCCAGCAGCGGGGTCGGGATGGCGGCGGCCTCATCCACCAGCAACAGATCCGCCAGCACGTCTCCTTGAGCCACCCGATCAGGGGACACATAGCTCAGACCGGCCAGCCGCTCAGGCATCTCTGCCAGCGCACGCTCTGCATGGGCAAAAAGTGTCGCCACTGTAGCGTGGGAAGGGGCAGTCACCGCTATCGTCAAGGCCGGATCCCGACTCAGCAAGTCGGCGCTCGCCAGCCCCAGCACGGCGCTCTTGCCACGACCGCGATCGGCGCTCAGCACCAGGGGGCGACGGCGATGGCCGTGCAACACGTTGTGGATGGCGGGCAGCGCACGGGCCTGATCCGCGCTCAGCGGCCGGTCCCCGTCGAGAGGCTGCCAGGTAAAATCACAAGAGGCAGGCGTCAGATCTCGCGCCGGATCTTCTGCCAACAACCGTACCAGACGGGAGATGAACCCCTGCCCGGCACGATCGGCCTCCTCTGGCTGGGCGACCAGCCTCTGACGATCAGGGTCTGGGTAGGTCGGCCATACCTCCCGCGGCGGGGTCAGCAGAAGCAAGAGCCCCCCAGCCCTCAATGTCCCCGCCAAGGCACCGAATGCATCGGGATGAAAGCCGCTGAAGGCATTGAATACCAAGGTGTCGCACTCCTGACCGAGCCGTTGAAGCGCCTTGGCGGCAGGCTGCGGAGCATGACGCTCAGGACCCTGCCCCAGCCAGAACACCGCCCCCCACAGCAAGGATTCGGCACGAACGATGCAGTCATCCTCCTCCCCTTCCAGCCAGATCAGACGCCGCTCGCCGGCAGAAGCGATAGCGTGGCGCAAGGCGAGCAGCTCGGCTGACATCATGGAGCTGGGCTGGCGTCTGGCTTCACACGGGGTTCAAACATGCGCTCCCCCATCTGGTCGATGAAGGTATGGGCCTTTTGCACCATGAAGCGCTCGGCATCCGCCGGGTTGGCAAAGAGATCGGAGCGGATGAAGCGATGGGTCTGTAATTGCCCGTCGATCTCCCTGGTGATGCGACCTGCCAGCCTGTATTGTCCCCCTTCCGCCATGGGCTCGGGATAGATGAGATAGCCCATGTATTCGATGGGCTCAACCTCGGGGCTCTGGGCGATCTCTCCCTTGAACAGGGCATTGAATAGTTTTTTGAACATGTTCGCATCCTCTCTGATACAGGCATTCTCCCCAAGGGCGGAATCACTGGCAAGCACGGGATCTTATTACCATTCGTTCTTTGCACTACGAACCATTCTCATTTAGATTTCATCTCATTCCAGCATGAGGTCCAGATTATGTACGTGTGTTTGTGCCGCGGCATCACAGATAACCAGATCCGCAAGGCGGTACAGGCAGGCAAGACCGAATTCCGACAGTTGAAACAGTCGCTGGAAGTCGGTACCCAATGTGGTAAATGTGTGCGTATGGCGATGGAGATCATCGCTACCGAAATCGACAAGATGGAGTCAGAGCAGGCACCGCTCTATTACGAAGTGGCGTAAAATCGCCGACTTCTCGTCTCATCTCTCCTTCTGCCCTCCAGGGGACGACTTTCCCCATCACGTTATGGTCATGTTTCTGGACTAAGCTCTAGTGATCGTTGCCTAGGCTCGAACACGAGGAGTAATGTCGATGAAAGGAGATCCCAAAATCATTGCCCACCTCAACAAGGTGCTGGCCAATGAGCTGGTTGCCATCAACCAATACTTCCTGCATGCCCGCATCTATGATGACTGGGGCCTCAAGGGGCTGGGACACAAGGAGTATCACGAATCCATCGATGAGATGAAACATGCCGACGAGCTGGTCAAGCGGGTGCTGTTTCTGGAAGGGCTGCCCAACTTGCAGGATCTGGGCAAGCTGCGCATCGGTGAGACGGTGGAAGAGATGCTGCGCTGTGACTTGTCTCTGGAAATGGACGCCATCCCCGACCTGAAAGTCGCCATCACCTATGCAGAGTCCGTGCAGGACTACGTCAGCCGCGACCTATTTCAGGAGATCCTGGAAGATGAAGAGGAGCATGTGGACTGGCTGGAAACCCAGCTCGATCTCATCGCCCGTATCGGTCTGGAAAACTACCAGCAATCCCAGCTCCATGCCGAGTCATCCTGAATCGCGATGACATTAAGAGACAATCCCAACCCGCCCAGGCGGGTTTTTTCATGGCACCAGCGGCAGAGATCTTGCCCAACGAAACAGTAGCCAACCTGGCTGCTGACAAGGCAGGCCAAAGGCTGTCAGGATGGCAGGCGCCGGATTGAACCACCTCAGGGATCACAGTTACGATGCATGGGGCAGCGGCAGGCGCCGCTTTCGATTAGGATACGACCCCATTCCCATCATTTTGCTACGGATGACCTCCATGGAACTGATTGCACGCGAGATGGCGCCCCACAAACGGGTTGCCCTGGTGGCTCACGACAACATGAAAGCCCCTCTGCTGAACTGGGTGCTGCGCCGCAAGGAGGAGCTCAAGCTCCACCACCTCTATGCGACCGGCACCACGGGCACCCTGCTCGGCAAGAAGGCGCAGCTGCCCATTACCTGCCTCTTCTCCGGCCCCATGGGGGGGGATCAACAGCTCGGCGCCCTCATCGCCGAAGGGAAGATAGACGTGATGATCTTCTTCTGGGATCCCCTCAATCCCGCCGCCCACGATCCTGACGTCAAGGCCCTGCTGCGCCTCGCGGCCGTCTGGAACATCCCGGTCGCCACCAACGAGGCGACGGCGGACTTCATCATGGACAGCCCGCACATGCAGCAGGCATTCAGCGTCCAGGTGCCCGACTACGCCGGCTACCTCAAGGCCAGAACCGAATAAGCAACGCTAGACAGCAAAGAGCCGGAACAGATGTCCGGCTCTTTTCTTTCATGGGGGGAGAAGGTCAGCGCTGGAGGCTTTTCTGCGCGAATTTGGGCCTGGCATTCATGATCTGCTCCACCTGCTCGTCGCTCATCTTGCCCCGCGACAGCCCCAGAACCTTGTAGGTCAGCAGAGGGCGCGCTGGCAGGGCGATCATCAGGGCGCGGATCTGGTTCTCGTCCTCCTTCTCTCGCGCCGGCTTGCCGTAGGCGTAGGTGAGCACGCCGGCATCCATCAGGTTTTTGACGGCGGGTTCGGTGATCGGCAGGTTTATGACGCTTTTCCGTTGCAGTACGAACTCCCGCAGCACCGCCTTCTCGTTGAAGTCGAGGAAGCCAATCATCTGGGCCAGTTGATCCTGCTGGCGGCGGGACTGCCACTCGTCACAGGCCCACTCCCAGGCGATCAGGAAGCCCTGACTGCAGAAATAGGAGATGGCGATCAACATGCCGACCCCAAGCCAGGCCGCATGAGCCGTGGCCCACTGGCTCACGGCACCTTTCATCAATCCGGCCGGAAACAGCAGGATGATGCTGCAGCAGAGCAGCAGCCAGACCATCAGCCAGTTGAGGCGATTAAGCTGGTAAAAATGTTGGATCCACCGTTTCATCGTTCACCCTTCCCAAGTCAATGTGGACAGTAGCCAATTCATAGCAATCACTGTGCCAGCACAAGGATCCCCGTAAAAAGATCAGGATCCCGGACGGGAGAGTCGAGGGTTGTCACATCCTTTTACAACTTGTCGCGCGGATCATCCCCTGTTGGCCTTGCACCTCACCGAGCCACTTGGTAAAAAGCCCGCACTGTCACTGGGGAGTAGTAACCCGCCCGAAATCCGGGCAGGGCCCATGTCAACACTCTTGGATCCGCAGATCCATGGCATGGGCGGCGATAGCACCTGTCGTCCTGCAAGACCTTTGGCCTCGATATGCACGCCAGCCGGGCGAGCCGTATCGGGTCCATCGGTTGTTCTGCTCGCCTGGCGGTTACTCATCATGCTGATCACCCTGCTGTTATTTCTGATCTCTGCCGTCACCATCTATCTGGCCTGCGAATACTTCGTCAACGGCATCGAATGGACCGGCCATCATTTCAAACTGTCCCAAAGTGCCACCGGTTCTCTGCTGGCTGCCCTCGGCACGGCCCTGCCCGAATGTATCGTCACCCTGACCGCCCTGCTGATGGGGGATGCCCCCGCCCAGCAGCAGATAGGCATAGGTGCGGCCCTCGGCGGTCCCCTGGTGCTCTCCACCCTTGGCTATGCAGCCGTTGGCGTGACCCTGCTGCTGTGCCTGGACCATGGGCACAGGGTCATTCATGGTGAGGTGCAGCGCGAGATAGGCCGCGATCAGGCCTGGTTTGCCGGTATCTTCCTGCTGGCCGTGCTGCTTGGCATGGTGGCCTTCACCGATAAAACCTGGCTGGCCCCCCTGTTCGTGCTGATGTACCTCCTCTATGTGCGACGTGAGCTGAAACAGACCGACAGCCACGATGCCGAATTGCCCTCCCCCCTCAAGCTGGATCCGCACGCCAGGATCCCGGCGCTCGGCAAGGTGCTGCTGCAAACCCTGGTGGCGCTCGGTGTGGTGGCGCTGGCGGCCCAGCTGTTCGTTCACCAGCTGGAGAACATGGGCGAGCTGTTCGGTCTCTCTCCGGTAGTGGCCGCCCTGCTGCTGAGCCCGGTGGCCACCGAAATGCCCGAGCTGATGAACGTGCTCATCTGGGTGCGGCAGGGCAAGCACCGGCTGGCACTGGCGAATATCTCCGGCGCCATGATGATCCAGGGCACCATTCCCAAGGCGTTCTGCCTGCTGTTCACCCCCTGGCTGCTGGACAGCACCATGATGGCCTCCTCGCTGGTGACGCTGCTGGCGGTCGCGCTGCTGTGGAGGGGGTTCAGTCGGGAGCGGATGACGGCGGGCAGGCTCGCCCTAGTGGGACTGGTTTACCTGGGTTTCTGCGGCTGGCTGATGATGAGCTGAGGGCCCGGCATCCGCCCCCGGCCCAACAAGAAAGGGCAGGATCCCATCCTGCCCTTCATCTCACAAAGTAGTCTCAATCAGGCCGAGCCGAGGTCTTAGAACTGCTGGAACCAGCGCTGGATCTGGGCCGGATCCTTGCTCTGGGTCAGGGCGAGCATCAGCAGCACCCGCGCTTTCTGCGGGTTGAGGGTCTCGGCGGCGACGAAGCCGTACTTGGCATCGTCGATCTCCGCATCCAGGGTGGTGGAGCCGGTCGGCACGCGGGCGGAGCGCACCACGCGAATGCCGTCCTTGCTCGCCTTGGCCAGGGTGTCGAACAGGGTGTGGTAGAGGTTGCCGTTGCCCACCCCGGCGCTGACGATGCCGTCAAACTTGGCATCCACCAGGGCCTTGGCCGGCAGGTCCGAGGCGTTGGCGTAGCTGTAGACGATGCCGACCTGGGGCAGCTTGTCGAGCTTGCTCACGTCGAACGGGGTCTTGCTGGTATGCAGACGGGCCGGGCTGCGCTGGTAGTCGATCTTGCCGTTGTGGATGTAGCCGAGCGGGCCGAAGTTGGGGGAGGCGAAGGTCTGCACTCCTGTGGTGTTGGTCTTGGTGACGTCGCGGGCATCCAGCACGGTGTCGTTCATCGCCACCATGACGCCACGTCCCTTTGAGGCGGGGTCGGAGGCGGTCACCACGGCGTTGTAGAGGTTCATCGGGCCGTCGGCGCTCATGGCGGTGGAGGGGCGCATGGCGCCCACCAGCACCACCGGCTTGTCGCTCTTGACGGTCAGATTGAGGAAGTAGGCGGTCTCCTCCATGGTGTCGGTGCCATGGGTGATGACGATGCCGTCCACGTCATCCCTGGCCAGCAGCGCGTTGACCCGCTTGGCGAGCGTGAGCCACACCTCGTCGTTCATGTCCTGGGAGCCGATCTTGACCACCTGCTCACCCTGCACGTCGGCCACGTTTTTCATCTCGGGCACGGCGGCGATCAGCGTCTCGATGGCCACCTTGCCGGCCTCGTAGTTGGACTGGGTGGCGGACTGGCCCGCCCCGGCGATGGTGCCGCCGGTGGCCAGAATGTGCACGCTGGGCAGCGCCATGGCCATGGGGGAGAGGGTCAGGCCGAGCACGGCGGCGATCAGGGTCTTGCGAATGGGAAGGGTCATGCTGCAATCCTTTTGGATGAGAGAATTGCAGCATTTTTATTCTTTTTAAACGGGATTTAAGTGATCACTCTCACCAATAAAAAGAAGTAAACAGAATATTAGTCTGATTTATACCAATTAAGTGATAATTCACTCTACCTGAAAGCCTCTCGCCTCGATCAGGGCGATCAACTCGGCTTTGCTCAGCTCACTCTCGATGACAGCCTGGCGGCTGGCAAAGTCGACCGTGGCGGTGCGGACTGCTGGCTGGGCCAGCAGGGCCTTTTGCAGGCTGGCAGCGCAACCGCCGCAGGACATGCCGGTAACGGTGAGTTCGATGGTCATGGGCTCTCTCCTCTGTCGATGTGACATCAGCCTAAAGCTGCCGCCTCCGGCAAGGTCAAGGGTGAATGCCGATCCCGTCAACCCCGGGTCGTGCATCATGGCGGCGCCCCATCACCCCATCAGTCCCAGGTAGTTCATCAGGGTGGCCCCCAGGCTGGTGGTGACGAGCGAGCCCAGGGTGGTGGTGGCGATGATGTTGGCCGCGAGGGCGCTGTCACCGCCCATGGCGCGGGTCATCACATAGCTGGCGGCGGCGGTGGGGGTTGAGCTGATGAGAAACAGGATGCCGAGGGCCTGAGGGCTGAAGCCGAGGGCCCAGGCCCCCAGTACCAGCAGCACGGGGATGCAGCACAACCGGTTGACCGTGGCCCAGCCGGTCAGCATGGCGCCGCCGCGCAGGGCCTTGAGGTTGAGGCTGGCGCCGGTGCACAGCAGGGCCAGCGGCAGGGTCATGTTGGCGAAATAGTTGCCCGTGCTGATGACCAGCTGGGGCAGTTCGATGCCGAGCAGACCGAAGGGCAGGGCCGCCAGAATGGCGATGATGAGGGGGTTTTTGACGATCCCCTTGAGTATGGGGGCGAGCCCCTTTCCGCCCCCCAGGCTGCGGGTCAGGGTGATCACCGCGAGCACGTTGTAGAGCACTGTGATGGAGCCCACCAGCAGGGCGGCGGCCCCTATCCCCTCCGGGCCGTAGGCGTTTTGCACATAGGCCAGCCCCATGATCCCCATGTTGCCGCGAAAGCTGCCCTGCACGAAGATGCCCCGCAATTTCTGCTCGCTGATGAAACGGGCCGCCAGCACCTCCAGCACCAGGAAACCGGCGAGGGTGCCGAGCAGGCCGTAGAGGATGAGCCAGGGGCTCGGCATGGTGGAAAAATCGGTGCGCACCATGCTTAGAAACAAGAGAGCTGGCAGGGTGACCTGGAACACCAGACGGGAGGCGGACTCGACGAAGCTGTCGGGCAAGAGACCCAGCCGCTTGAGCCAGATGCCGAGTACCAGCACCAGACAGATGGGGCCCGTGATGGAGAGAGAGAAGTGCAGACTTGCCAACAGATCCATGATGCGCGTCCTGTGCAACGGCGAAGAAAGTCGCCTGGGAAAGGGCATTCTAACGCCATGGGCTTGTATTCACAGGAGTTAATCACAACAATGTCTGCATCCCGGTTGTCGCCCTCCCCTGTCACGGATCCCCCATGGAAAAGAAACTGACCATCCTCGATATCGCTCGCCTCAGCGGGGTCGGCAAGTCGACCGTCTCCCGGGTGCTCAATCAGGATCCCAAGGTCAATGCCCAGACCAGGGCCAGGGTCGAATCGGTGATCGCCCAGCACGGTTTCGTCCCGAGCAAATCGGCGCGGGCCATGCGCAGCCAGAGCCAGCAGGTGGTCGGCATCGTGGTGTCGCGCCTCGACTCCAGCTCCGAGAACCAGGCGGTGCGCGGCATGCTGGAGACCCTCTACCAGCGTGGCTACGACGCCGTGCTGATGGAGAGCAAGTTCTCCCCCGCCAAGGTGAGCGAGCACCTGGCGGTGCTGGAGCGGCGCGGGGTGGACGGCATCATCCTGTTTGCCTTCAACGATCTGGACTATGCCGCCATGGCGCCGCTCAGGGAGAAACTGGTGCTGATGGCCCGCGAGCGCCCCGGCTTCTCGTCGGTCTGCTTCGACGATGACGGGGCGGTGCGCGCCGTGCTCGCCCACCTCGGGGAGCGTGGCCTGACCGAGGTCGCCTATCTCGGGGTGGAACGCAGCGATCTCACCACCGGGCTGCGTCGACATCAGGCTTACCTCGACTACTGTCGGGAACAGGGGCGCACACCCCGCAGCGCCCTCGGGGATCTCGGTCTGCAAAGCGGCTATCGGCTCGCGGCCGAGCTGCTCACCCCCACCACCCAGGCCATGGTCTGTGCCAGCGACACCCTGGCCATCGGCGCCGCCAAATACCTGCAGGAGCAGGGTCGCACCGACATCCTGGTGAGCGGCCTTGGCAGCAATCCCATGCTGACGTTCCTCTTTGCCAACACCCTCAGCCTGGATTTCGGCTACAAGGACGCCGGCATCCTGGCCGCCAGACAGCTGCTCGACCAGATTGAAGAGGGGCAGCCCCCCAGAGCAACCATCGCCCCCTGTCAGCCCCTGTAGTCTATCTTTTCCTCCATTCCCGGCGTTTTGCGCTTTTTGTGACCAGCGCCACGAATTGGGAACGTTCCCATTGCCGATGCCAGCCACTGGCTTCATGCTGATTGGGAACGATACCAATAAACGGGCGGTCCTTGGCCAGCCGGTAAAGACACGACCATTATTCATGGAGTCACAGAGGGAAGGCTCATGTCAAAAGTCAACACACAGCATCTGGCGCAGCTGATCGAGCGGATCGGCGGCAAAGAGAACATCACCACTGTCAGCCACTGCCTGACCCGGCTCAGGTTCGTGCTGGCCGATCCGGCCAAGGCCGACCCCAAGGCCATCGAGACCATCCCTTCGGTGAAGGGGAGCTTCACCCAGGGCGGCCAGTTCCAGGTGGTGATCGGCAACGAGGTGGATCAGTGGTACAAGGCGCTCACCCAGGAGATCGGCGTGAGCGGTGGCAGCAAGGAGGCCGCCAAGCAGGCCGCCCGCCACAACATGAACCCGTTGGAGCGCGGCATCTCCCACCTGGCGGAGATCTTCGTCCCCCTGCTGCCCGCCATCATCACCGGTGGTCTGATCCTGGGCTTTCGCAACGTCATCGGCGATATCAAGATGTTCGACGACGGCACCCACACCCTCACCGAGATCAGCCAGTTCTGGGCCCAGGTGCACGCCTTCCTCTGGCTGCTGGGTGAAGCCATCTTCCACTTCCTGCCGGTGGGTGTCTGCTGGTCTGCGGTGAAGAAGATGGGCGGCTCCGAGATCCTCGGCATCGTGCTGGGTATCACGCTGGTGTCGCCGCAACTGATGAACGCCTATGGCATCGGCCAGCAGACCCCGGAAGTGTGGGACTTCGGCCTCTTCGTCATCCAGAAAGTGGGGTATCAGGCCCAGGTCATTCCGGCCCTGCTGGCGGGTGTCTTCCTCGCCTGGGTGGAGACCAGCCTCAAGCGCATCATCCCGGCCTATCTCTACCTGGTGATTGTGCCCTTCATCTCCCTGCTGCTGGCGGTGATCGTGGCACACGCCCTGATCGGTCCGTTCGGCCGCTGGATTGGTGACGGCGTCGGCTTTGCCGCCAAGGCGGCCATGACGGGTTCGTTTGCCCCCATCGGCGCCGCCCTGTTCGGCTTCCTCTATGCGCCCCTGGTCATCACCGGCATCCACCACACCACCAACGCGGTGGACCTGCAACTGATGCAGAGCATGGGCGGCACCCCCATCTGGCCGCTGATCGCCCTCTCCAACATCGCCCAGGCGTCTGCGGTCGTCGGCATCATACTGATCAGCCGCAAGGAGAACGAGCGGGAGATCTCGGTCCCGGCCGCCATCTCCGCCTATCTCGGGGTGACCGAGCCGGCCATGTACGGCATCAACCTCAAGTACAAGTTCCCCATGCTGTGCGCCATGGTGGGCTCAAGCTGTGCGGCTCTCATCTGCGGCTTCGCCGGGGTGATGGCCAACGGTATCGGGGTGGGCGGCCTGCCGGGCATCCTCTCCATCCAGCCGCAATACTGGGGCATCTACGCCATCGCCATGCTGGTGGCCATCGTGGTCCCCGCCCTGCTGACCCTGCTGGTCTACAAGCGCCAGCAGGCTGCCGGCAAGCTGGATCTGGCCACGGCCTGATCCACACAACCTCGGCGGAGCCCTGGCTCCGCCTTTTATCGTTGCCCTGTTCCAACTAATCCGGTTTCAACCAATGAGCGAACCAACCATGACACAGACACCCTGGTGGCAAAGCGCCGTGATTTACCAGATCTACCCCAAAAGCTTTCAGGATTCCGGCGCCCGTGGCACCGGTGATCTCAAGGGGATCATGGCCCGCCTCGACTACCTCAAGACCCTCGGCGTCGATGCCCTCTGGCTGACCCCGGTCTATGTCTCCCCCCAGGTGGACAACGGCTACGACATCGCCGACTACCTGAATATTGATCCGGCCTACGGCACCATGAGCGATTTCGAAGCGCTCCTGGCCGCCGCCCATGCGCGCGGCATCCGCATCGTGATGGATATTGTGGTCAACCACACCTCCACCGAGCACGCCTGGTTCAAGTCGGCGCAGGGGGACAAGCACAGCCCCTATCGCGACTACTACATCTGGAAAGATCCGGTGGATGGCGGCGTGCCCAACAACTGGCAATCCAAGTTTGGCGGCAGCGCCTGGGAGCTGGACTCATCCACCGGTCAGTACTACCTGCACCTGTTTGCCCGCGAGCAGGCGGATCTCAACTGGGAAAACCCGGCCGTGCGCGCCGAGGTGAAGAAGATCATCCATTTCTGGGCGAAGAAAGGGGTCGACGGTTTCCGCCTCGACGTCATCAACCTCATCTCCAAGGATCAGGCATTCCCTGACGACGAGGTGGGGGATGGCCGCCGCTTCTACACCGACGGGCCGCGCATCCACGAATTTTTGCAGGATGTGAGCCGCGACGTCTTCGCCCCCGTGGGGGCCATGACGGTGGGCGAGATGTCTTCCACCAGCCTGGAGCACTGCCAGCGCTATGGCGCGCTGGATGGCTCCGAGCTCTCCATGGTGTTCAACTTCCATCACCTCAAGGTGGATTACCCCAATGGCGACAAGTGGACCAAGGCGCCGTTCGATTTCCTCGAACTCAAGCGCATCTTCAACCACTGGCAGAGCGGTATGCATGGCAAGGGGTGGTCGGCGCTCTTCTGGTGCAACCACGATCAGCCGCGCATCGTCTCCCGTTTCGGCGATGAGGGCGAGCATAGGGTGGTCGCCGCCAAGATGCTGGCCAGCACGCTGCACGGCCTGCAGGGGACGCCCTACATCTATCAGGGGGAGGAGATCGGCATGACCAACCCCGGCTATCAGTGCATCGATGACTATCAGGATGTGGAGAGCCGCAACATCTTCGCCATCAAGCAGGCGGAAGGGATAAGCGAGGCCGAGATCCTCGCCATTCTCGGTGCCAAGTCCCGGGACAACTCGCGCACCCCGATGCAGTGGAGCGCCGCCTCCAACGCCGGTTTCACCAGCGGGACGCCCTGGCTCAAGCCTGCCGCCAACTATTCCGAGATCAATGCCGAGGCGGCGCTGGCCGACCAGCACTCGGTGTTCTGGCACTACCGGGATTTGATCCGCCTGCGCAAGAGCCATCCCATCTTCACTCAGGGGGATTATCAGGAGCTGCTGGCAGGGCACCCGCAGATCTGGGCCTATGTCCGCCGCGCCGGCGGCCAGACTCTGGTGGTGGTGAGCAACTTCTACGGCGAGCCGG
>NZ_CAWMFQ010000218.1:27092-43202 GCF_963866995.1 Aeromonas sp. ZOR0002
TGCCCTGCCTGCCGAGCTGCAAAGCGGGGAGGGGCGACTGCTGCTTGGCAACTACCCGGATAGCCCGGCCCGCCCGCAATCCTGCAAGCTGCGCCCTTACGAATCCCTGATCTGGCTGATGGAGCAATGATGACTGACGCAACGACAGTGCAGCGGCCCGCCGTGCGTGGCCCCGAGTGGCAGAAGATGGTGGCGGGAGCGCCCTATGATGCAGGGGACCCCGAACTGCGGGCTGCGCGGGAGCAGTGCCGCGCCCTGCTGGGAGAACTGAACCGGGAGCGAACCGATGCCCCTGGTTGGGATGAGCGCCTCACCCGCCTGCTGGGTGGCCGCGCAGAACGCTGTTTCATCACGCCCCCCTTCTTCTGCGACTATGGCGCCAACATCTTTGTCGGCGAGAATTTCTACGCCAATTTCAACTGCACCATCCTGGATGTGTGCGAGGTACACATAGGCGACAACGTGCTGCTGGCCCCCGGAGTGCAGATCTACACCGCTACCCACCCGGTGGCGGTAGCGCCGCGCATCAAGGGGGTCGAGTTCGGCAAGCCGGTGCGCATCGGCAACAACGTCTGGATTGGGGGCAGCGTCGTCATCTGCCCGGGCGTCACCATAGGGGACAACAGCGTCATCGGGGCGGGGTCCGTTGTCACCAGAGACATTCCGGCAGGCGTGGTGGCGGTCGGCAATCCCTGCCGGGTCTTGCGCCCCATGACGGCAGAGGAGCTGGCGCCCGGGGAACCTGGCTGACACAGAGGGGCAGGCCGTACCTGCCCCTGTTCCTCTCCCTGACGGCGCTCCCGCAATGCCGGCAAGGCTTCGGCGCAACCCCCTCTTTACCCGGGCAGCAAGGCGCCGCAACGCTTGTGCTGTCCCATGACCACCAGAGTCTTGAAACTGCGCACCTGGTCCCTGGCATGGAGCACCCGACGGGTGAACTGCTCGTAACTTTGCATGTCCCTGGCGGCCACTTGCAGCACGAAGTCCTGCTCCCCCGTCACATACCAGAGATCCATCACCTCGGGTTCCCGCTGCAGGCTGGCGATCATCTCATCGACGATGCGGCCATGATCCCGCTCCAGGGTCACCAGCACCAGCATGGTGATGGGCCAGCCCATGGTGGACGGTGCCACCAGCGCCACTTCCCGCTCGATGAGACCGGACTCCCGCAAGGCGCGGACGCGGCGGTAGCAGGCTGGGGCGGAAAGACCGACCCTGTGGGCAAGCTCCGGCGTGGGCAGACGGGCATCCTGTTGCAGCTCGGCGAGGATGAGCAGATCAAATTTGTCGGTCATGGGGTTCATTAGATAAAAATTATCGCACAAGGCCAGTATTAGACCGGTTTTACCCAAGTCTCCAGATATATTTTACTGCCCATCGTCCTGCCCGGTATGAATACCATGCAACCCAATCCCAATGCCCTCTCCTCTCTTCTGGCCGTCCTGCTCGCCATGCTGTCGATCACCCTCGGCGCCTCCCTGGCCAAATCCCTGTTTCCCCTGCTCGGAGCCGCAGGCACGACCCTGTTCCGGCTGGGGTGCGCCGCCCTCCTTCTCTCCCTGGTGTTTCGCATCTGGCGTGTCCCCCTCGACCGACGCACCCTGCTGGGCGCCATCCCCTACGGCCTGTCGCTTGGGGCCATGAACCTGCTCTTCTATCTCGCCATCGCACGCATTCCCCTCGGCGTTGCCCTGGCCATCGAGTTCATCGGCCCCCTGACAGTGGCCCTGCTCTCCTCACGCCACCGGGCAGACTTCATCTGGCTGATACTGGCCATCGCCGGGCTGTTGCTGCTCTTGCCCCTGCGGGCAACACAGCAGGCCATCGATCCCCTGGGAGCCGCACTGGCTCTCGGGGCTGGCCTCTTCTGGGGGCTCTATATGCTCACCGGAAAGCGGGCAGGAGCCTTGCTGGGCGCACAGGCTCCGGCGCTGGGCATGTGGGTGGGCACCCTGCTGGTATTGCCCTTCGGGCTGGAGGGTGCGATCGAGGCGTCATTCACCGTCCCCGTGATCCTCACCATCATCGGGGTGGGGCTGCTCTCGAGCGCCATCCCCTACTCTCTCGAGATGTTTGCCCTGCGCCGCCTTCCCCTCAAGAGCTACGGCATTCTCACCAGCGGTGAACCGGCCATGGGGGCCTTGATGGGACTGGTATGGCTGGGTGAGCAGCTGCCCGCGTCCCAATGGCTCGGGATAACCGCCATCATCGCCGCCTCCATGGGCACCACCTGGCAGGCGGGTCGTCGACAAGCCGGCTCCGCCTGAACCAAAAAAAATCGGGGCCGGCGATGACCGGCCCCGGGGATGGTACAAGCGCGTCAGGACGAGTAGTCGTAACAGCGTTTGAGCTCGCCGAAGTCATAGAAGAAGCTGCCCACCGCAATGGGGGCGCAACCTGCCTTGAAGGCGAGCTCCTTCTCGTTGTAAAGCATCTTCACCAGCACCCGGCCGGCCTCGTTGCGGTAGACATCCCACTGGATGTTGGCCGCATAGGGAGAGACCCAGCCGCCACGCCATTCGTTGTTTTCCTGGCTCATCAACACGCCGGGCTGGGCGCTCTGGCGGCTCCCTGCCAGCTTCATCAGGGCCGCCAGCGGGATCAGGGTCTCCGCATGGGCAAAGCGCAGCTTGGCGACATGCTCGCCCGCCTCTTCCACCACCTGGGTCTGTACCTCGTTGAAGAGGCCGTCAAGCAGGGGCTGGGCCACGGCGTAGGTGGCGCTCTGGCTGGCAAGACTCGGTCCTTTCTCGTAGAAGTCCTCGGCATCGGAAAGGTAGGAGAACCAGGCAGACTCCTCTGGCGTGATGAACTGCTCGAGATCCCAGGACCCGCCTTGTGCCTGCGCCTCCCGGATCATCCCCGGGCCGATGATGAAGAGGTTGTAGAGCATGAGGGCGGCGTCCACCTCGTCGCGCACATGGGTCTTGCCGCCGTCTTCCGGGTTCACCGCCACATAATCCACCCCGGCGGCCAGCTCGTCGACGAAGGCCTTGCTGTAGAGACGCTCGAGCATCTCACGGGCCATCACCCGGGTCCTGGGCAGGGCCTTGAGCGCATCGAGGGCCTCGGTCAGCTCGGGAGCAGGAGCCACCCCGTTCTCTTCGTCCCCGACAAAGGCCTGATAGGCCTGGAAGGTGGGCAGATACCGGGTGTACTCCCCCTGCGGCTCGGTCTTGTGGAAGTAGAGCTCGAACTTGTTGCGCAGCCCCTTGTCGATCTCGGAAGGGTTCTCCTGGCTGACGTAACAGTCGGGGCTGTCCGTCACCAGAGAGACCCGTTTGGCCAGGCTCTGCATGAAGAAGTAGGCGCTTTCGTTGGCGCGATCCTTGCCCGATGTCTCGACCTTGAGGCAGAGGGGAGTCGATTCAGTGGTCAGCAGGGTGGGCAGCCGTTCGGCGAGCCGGGTCGCCAGGTTGGCGTGCTCCTCCTTACCGAGCGCACTCAGCAGGCCATAGCCGAGGGTCTGGTTGGCGGCCGTGACGGCGTCCACCTTGGCGCCGAGCCGTTGGCCCAGCTCGGTCAAGGCCCCCTGTCTCGCAGCCTCCTCCCACACCAGCTTGGTCAGCACGTCGTATTTGGGGCTCGACAGCGAGCGGGAGCCATGGCGTGCGACCAGCTCGGTGAAGACGGGACTAAAGCCTTCAGGGGCAACCTCATAGCTGTTCATTGCCTGACGGGCGGCATAGACCGCCTTGGTGCTGTATTGATAGTCGCCGACGGCAGGCGAGGAGGAGTCGTTGCCCGAATGGCAGCCGCTCAGCAGGGTGGCAGCCACGCAGGCGGCAAGGGAAGAGACGCGAAACATAGTCATCCTTGAACCAGTGTGAAAATGAAGCCGCACAGTACGCACCGGATGTGACAATCCCGTGTCAGGTCTGGGACATGCACCTCTCTCCGGAAGGGTGACTCCCCTCCAACCTGCCTGCTTCCTCCCCACAAATCATCATTCATATTTTTTGAACGTGTAGGCCAGTTTATCTCGCTAACAATGACCGGGTGAGGCGCTTAATATTCACACATCGCTTAGGCAGGAGCGCCAAGCCGCAAAAAAACTGGTCGTTCATGGCCGTCCCCCATCCATATGGGTGACAAACATCCGTGACAAAACAACACACCATTTGAATGACCTCTTGCAAGGATGCATTGATGCAGGCCTGTCAGGCCTTGCCAATGACATAAAAACCAAGAGAGTGAATGAACATGAAAAACGTGATCAAGATGCTGGCCGTTGCAGGCCTGATGAGTGCCGGTGTTGCCCAGGCTTCCGTCCCCGCCGACTTCAACGCCACCCCGGGTGTGCTATTCGTGAACTGGCATGCCAGCGCCGCCATGGCCGGCAAAGCCAACCCCATGCTGGAGGTGCGCGATGAATCCGGTGATCTGGTGGCCTCCGTCCACGCCAACCTGATGGGTACCCAGCAGGTACAGATCCCGAGCCGCGCCCAGGGCAACCTGACCGTCAGCCTCGGCGATCAGAGCAGCGATTACCGCATCCCGTTCGGCATCGGCAGCGGCAATCCCCGCTGATCAACACAGACGACTTCCCTCCCGGGTCTGGCAAAGACACGCCGACCAGGCGAGAGATCAACGACAAGGGCGCCATCAAGGCGCCCTTGTCGTCGTTGCCGTCGGCATACACGGCTACTGGGTGAAGACGGGACCGAAGCCGGATCCCCACAGGATGGCCGTGGCAGCCAGCACGCAGACCAGCAACACCAGGCCGACCGTCACCACTGAGCTGGCGTAGATGAATCCCTGCTCCTTGGTGATGTGCATCAGGATGGGCACGCCGATATAGAGCAGGTAGACGGAATAGGTCAGCCCGACCAAACCGATGAGCATCACGAACCAGAGATGCGGGAAGAAAGCGGAGAAGCCCACCATGAAGAGTGGCGTGGAGGTGTAGGCCGCCAGCTCCAGCGAGGTCGTGTAGCTGGGATCCGAGCCGAAGGTATGCCCCATCCAGTGCACCAGATAGGAGAGTGCCAACACGCCGATGATAAGGGTCACGTACATGGCGACCGACAGCTTGAATGCGCTGTTGGCGGTCAGGGTGATGGGATCGCCGACCCCGATGCTCCAGCCGATGTGAACGGCGGAATAGTAGGCGCAGATGGGAGGGATAAGGGCCACGAGCAGGATGTGGGTCAGACTGTTTCTGAAGCTGTCGTGCCGCTCGTCTATGGTATGCCATTCGGTGTGGGGATGGGCATACAATCCCCATAAGTGATTCAATATCATAGCGTTATTCCTTCTCTACATCGGTGGTTGGCGGATCGATACCGGGCTTTCTCCTCTGATTGCGTCATGTCCGGGCGCTGGTGGCGCCATCGCTTGCCATGGCATGCGATGACTTTAAATAAAGTCGCTCCACCGCCGCTGCGTCAAGCAAGGTCGCCGGGAGGGATGGGGAGACAGCAGGAGGGTACCGGAGGCGGGCACTGATGGCACCCGCCGCCGGCACTCCCGTCAATACTGCTTGGTTTTCGAGGCAAAACCCGCGAGGAAGAGACCTGTCAGGAACATGCCGCAGAAGGCCTCGATGGCCGACAGCAGTTGCAGCGGCGAGGAGGTCTGGGAGATGTCCCCATAACCCAGGGTCACGAAGGTGACGATGCTGAAATAGAGAGAGCGCCCCAGATGGCCGTGGGTTGCAGACTCCGGTGCCAGGAAATAGGTCAGGGTCGCCAGCAGGATCACCCCCATCGACATCAGCAGGCTTCTGATGGGACGCTCCCCAAATCCCCAGGTGATGAAGCTGATGAACTTGCCCGCGCACTTGAGATAGCACAACAGGGAGAGCCAGCACTTCGTCATCGGACCGCTGCGCAACCAGCGCTCCCGGAACAGCTCCCGCGGGCTCGCCAGGGACTTCATCTCGTGCAGCTTCTCCTTGTAGTAGCACTCGCCTGCGTCGACGGTGTCACCCACGCTGGAGAAGAGACGCTTGGCATTGCGATAGAGTTTACTCGCCTCGTTGTGGTCGATCCGCCCATTGTCGTTGTAGACCACCTCCACCTTGTCCAGGTTGGTGTGCTCCATGGTGGCATCGAAGTTCTTGGCGCTGACGCTGAAGTTTTTCAGCACCGCCCGGGAGGAGTGGAAGCGGATCTCCTCGCACTCTATGGTGAAGTCCTGAAAGACCCCGTCCTCCAGCGCCAGCTCCCGCTTCTTGGCCCAGGCCCTGTGGTCCCACAGCAGGGAGTCGAACAGATCGAGCCCGATCACCCCGCCATTGACCCTGACCCCCTTGGCCGAGCAGTGCCACAGATAAACCTTGGAGTTGTTGACGGCCCCATCGAGAGAGAGCTCGTCGAGACAGGTAAAATCGAGCAACCGGCCGGAGATGATGGGGCTTTTGAGAGCAACACCGCCGATGTTGAGCAGACGATGCTTGCCCAGCACCAGGGCCTCCCCCTTGTTGTTCTCCGAGACCGAGAGCAGGCTTTGCACCCGTTTCACCTCGTCATTGCCATGTTTTCCCGCCAGCCACATGCTGTAAGGCTCGAAACGGGTCTCCGAGCGGATGAGGCCGCTCTTGCGCAGGGATTCCAGTGCACTCGAGGCGCTCTCATACAGGCGGACCTTGTCGTCGCTCATGTAGACACAAAGGCTCAGCACGCAGCGGGAGCTGATGAAGCGGGCGATGCCGATCTGGAAGATCACGCTTTTTTCTATCTTCTGCTCCGCCATCCAGTCGTCGAAATGGGGCAGCGACGCCACCAGCAGCGCCCAGATACGGGGATAATCGTTCTCACGCCGCCACTCGTTGAATTGCTCGGGGGAAAGCTGCCAAAGCTCTGTTGCATTCATAGATGACCTCAGTAATGGAGATGTTCTCGTCGGTGATTCTCTGTCAAGTGCAACCAATAGAAGCGAGCTTACAACAGCAACGAATGGCCCCTAAGAATCAGGAGAAAAAAAGTTAACCATTTGAAAAAAATGCATAAATGCTTTCTCACACACCAAAAAATGAACGCTCAGAGATAAAAAAAACTCCCGACCGGGAGCTTTTTTTATGGGCAGTACGCGATGGCGTTACGCCTCCAGGCTGATGCCGATGTTGGAGACGCCGTCCTGGGCCGCGAAGGCGCGGATGGCAAGGATGCGGTCGCTGTCCCGTTCATGGGCCACCCGTTTGAGCAGTTCGACCTGGAACTCCAGCTCCGCCTCCATGTACTCGTGCTCATAGAGCTCATCATCGCTGAGATCCCGCTCTTCCAGCATCTCGATGAAGCCGGCGACCGTGCCGACAGACGCATGGCTGGCGTCGTTGGCCTCTTCCCCCACCCGGCAGATCACCGAGTTGTAGGCACAACCCAGCGCCACGCAGGCGTCCAGTGCCGGATAGGCGCCGTAGGATTCAAACTTGCGGGGATCGGGAATGTAGACTTCAAACGCTTCCAGAATGGCACCAAGATTGACGCGGGATCCCTTGACCGTCAGGTAGTTCCACATCTGATCCAGCGCGTGACGGAATGCCCTCGCATCCCCGAAACCGGAGGCCTGGGTAAAGAGCACATAGTTGGGGTACATGCGCTCTGCCAGCGCCAGGGTATAGACGGTTTGCTGCCAGGGCTGCAGCTCGGCCAGTCGCTTATAAAACTTGTCACCAAACACTGGAGTCGGATCCTTTGCAAAATGTGGGGCAGATTGTAGCCCACGAGGGCCCCGTCTAAAAATGAAAAAGCGCCCTGCTCGACTATCTTGCCCGATCAACTGGGGTAAGATGGAGACAGCATCCCTCTCGCCTTGCCATAAACACGATAAGGAACAAGAGTATGAGCCAACGTACCCTGCTGCTGTTGAGTCAGGACAACAGCCACTATGAACGCCTGCTCAAGGCGGCCCATCTTCCCCATCTGCACATTCTTCGGGCCGACAATCAGGCCGAGGCCGAACAGCTTATCGGTGACGCTCATATCCTGATGGCCGAGCCTGCCCGGGCCAAGCCGCTGCTGGCCAAGGCCGGCAAGCTCAGCTGGCTCCAGTCGACTTATGCCGGGGTCGATGTGCTGCTGGACGCCAGTTGCCGCCGCGACTACCTGCTCACCAATGTCCGCGGCATCTTCGGCCCCTTGATGAGCGAGTATGTGTTCGGCCATCTGCTCAGCCTGACCCGCCAGTTGCCACTCTATCGCGAGCAGCAGCAACAGGGCGTCTGGCAGAGCCATCCCTACCAGGGCTTGAAGGGAAAGACGCTGCTGCTGCTCGGCACCGGTAGCATAGGGCAGCATATCGCCCACACCGGCAAACATTTTGGCATGAGGGTGCTCGGCATCAGCCACAGTGGCCGTGAACGTGCCGGGTTCGATCAGGTGTACCAGTTGCCGGCACTCAACAAGATGCTGGCCCAGGCCGATGTCATCGTCAGCGTACTGCCCGCCACCCGAGAGACACGCCATCTCTTCACCGCCGAACGCTTCAGCCACTGCAAACCGGGCGCCATCTTCTTCAACGTCGGCAGGGGCAATGCCGTCCATGAGGGGGACCTGCTGGCGGCACTGCAAGCCGGCAAACCCGCCATGGCGGTGCTAGATGTGTTCGAGCAGGAACCCCTGCCCGCTGACAGCCCACTCTGGCACCAGCCCAATCTCATCGTGACGCCCCACAACAGCGCCTACAGCTTCCCGGAAGATGTAGCCCAGATCTTCATCCGCAACTACATCCGCTTCATTGATGGTCAGCAGCTGGACGGCCGGATCGACTTTGACAAGGGTTATTGAAGCCGTTCTGCAATGAAAAGGCCCCGCCAGTTGGCGGGGCCTTTTTCGTCAGGAGGGCGCCGTTCAGCCCGCCTCCATCTCTTTGCGGTAGCTCTTCACCTTGGCGAGGAACTGACGCTTGTCCTTGCCGGAGAGCGGCTCCGCCATCGGCAGCTTGATCTTCATGGGATCCACCGGCCGGTTGTTGATGCGTACTTCGTAGTGCAGGTGAGCACCGGTGGAACGGCCCGTGTTGCCGGAGAGGGCTATCTTGTCGCCCATTTTCACCTTCTGCCCGGGTTTCACCAGCAGCTTGCTCAGGTGCAGGTAACGGGTCATCAGGGTACGACCGTGCTTGATCACGATATAGGTGCCTGCCAGCGGGTGGCTGGTTGCCTTGAGGACCACACCGTCACCGGTCGCCATGATGGGCGTGCCTACCGGCAGGGCAAAGTCGGTCCCCTCATGGGGCCGGACCTGCCCGGTAATGGGATGACGGCGATTCGGGTTGAAACTGGAGCTGACCCGGTAACGGCTGTGAGTCGGATAACGGCGGAAGCCGCGCTCCAGGCTGTTTGCCTGACCGTCATAATAGTTGCCATCTTCCGACAACCAGGCTGACACGGCCTTGCCTTGACTGAACACCTCGACCCCCAGCAACTGGGTATTGCCCGTACTCTTGCCCTCGACCGTCTCCTGGCGGACCAGCACCTTGAACTTGTCACCCTTTTTCAAATCCTTGGCGAAGTTGAGGCGCCACTGGAACAGGTTGGCAATTTTCTGGATGTGGTTGGCCGGGATCCCGGCATTGCGGGCGCTGACGTAGAAGCTGCCGTTGATGACACCGTCATAGCTCTTCTGTTGCCACTCCACCTCTTCATTGAGCATGTTGGCGCTATAGGTGTCGTCGGTACGCTCCAGCACCAGGGTCTGCTTGATGTTCAGGCGGATCTTCAACTGCTGCAGAATGTTGTCCTGATCGATCAGCAACTCGATGGTCTGACCGGGTTTGAGACGCGCCAGGTTGTTCTTGGCATCCGCATCCAGCACCTTGTAGAGGGTGGTGGTGGACAGCCCCAGGTTGTTGAAGATGGTGGTCAGATTCTCGCCGTTGCGCACCCGGTAATCCTGCCATTGAGGCGTGGCATCCGCCGGGATGTCGTCTTCGGGAGCAGCTGACTCGACCAGCTCGTGATCCGGAATGTCGTTGAAGTCGGTGTTGTCTTCGTTGGTTGCGGTGCCCGTGGTGGCGATAGGCAACTCCAGACGCAGTGGCCGCTCCAGGATGTCACCGGGAGCTGGCAATACGGCTACTGCTGACAGCGTCATGGCCGTGAGCAATAGCATGGCATAGAAATGCTTGCGGGGAACCGGGGGTTCCCAATTGGCAGCCTGAGCTACCAAGGGACGGAGACGTTTCATCCGCTATCCTGTTATTAGATCTAAGGGTGGTGGTTGTGGGTCTGTTTTTATGAGTTTTTATTATGAAAACCGAATATCTGGCTTTTAGACCTAAATACTTACAAAAAGTTCATAGCTCCATGCACGAAACTCACATTTTATGCATAACCTTCCAGCATGGGCAGAAATGATCGTCATTTTCAGCCATTTTTTTCTATTTTTAAGAACCAAGTCCGGTTGTGGTGCTCTCCGGCCCAGAAAATGTTGCAAAAACATCTCCATGGAGTGGGTATGTCATTGGCAAAATTGTTAAATGTAATCATCCTAATCCTCTTCACCATCGGCGCCGCGCTGCTGCTCGTGCTGGAGATCACGACGGTACGACAGTCTATTCTCGACCAGATGTCGGCCAACCTTGAAACCGCCATCACCGCACTGGGGCTGGTGCTGCAGGGCACTCTGCTCAACGATGACAAGGTCCTTGCCGAGACCATAGTGAACGCCATGTTCGACGGAGGCTTCGTCAACTCCGTCGTCCTGCTGGATCCGGATGGCCAGGTGCTGTTCCAGAAGGTGTTCCACACCGCACAGCAAAATATTCCAGGCTGGCTCCCCTCAGTTATCGACATGCCACCGGTCAAGATTGAGCAGGAGTTGACCGACGGCTGGCGCATTCTCGGTACCCTCACGCTCGAGGGACACAAGGGTTACGCCTACCAGCATCTGTGGAACGCCATCAGTCGTACCGGACTTGCGCTGCTCGCCGGCCTGCTGGTATTCAGCCTGGTGATCACCTGGGTGTGCCGCCGCCTGCTGCGCCCCCTCGAACAGATCAGTCTGCAGCTGACCCGGATCCGCAAACGCCAGTTCAGCGGCAACCTGCCAACCCCGTGGCTTCGCGAATTGCAGGACGTCGTCGTCTCCATCAACCAGCTGGTCTCCGAACGTAAACGGGACCTGCTGCAACAACGGCTGAAGATCACCCAGCTTGGCAAGCACGACGCCCTCCCGACCCACCAGAAGCTCGTTGGTCTGGTCGACACCGATGGCAACACCTATCAGCAGCATTTCTTCTCCACTCAGGGGAGTATCAGGCTCTACAGCCGCCTGTTACCCAAGCACCCCCCCACCACGGACAGCTCGCCGGATGAAATTCGGGCGCTGCTCAACGACTGGCTGACCCAGAAGGCGGAAGGGCTCCAACTGCCTCTCAGCCTGCTCGGCCATCCAGACTGGGCGCAGTTTGCCCCCGTGCTGGCCAGCGCTCGTGGCAAGACGCTGGACTGGCGCTGGGATCTGGCTATCTTCCCCCCCCTGGCCGAGGAGCGACTGACTGCACTCCAGTCCCAGGGGATTGAGCTGGCGTTCAGCAACATCCCGATGAACAACGACAATCTGGCCAGACTCGACCCCATCAGACCCGTCTTCATCAGTTGCCAGCTCACCCAGTCCCCCCTTTATTGGAACCTGCTCTCCCAATGCCTCCATGCTTCCGGCTACACCTTGCTGGCGGAAGCCGGCGACGTGAGCGATGTGGACATGCTGCGCAGTTGGGGCATCGATGGTTATGCCACTCAGGAGAATGCATCATGAGGATCCCGCTGCTGCTGCTTGCCCTGCTGTGGCAACCGACCCTGTACGCGACCACCATGACCATAGGCACAGGGGGGGAGCAAGGCATCTATTACCAGGTCATCAAGGAGTTCTGCAGACTGGCCAAAAAAAGTGCCCCCACGATGCCCTGCAAACTGCAGGCCAGCTCCGGGTCCATCGAGAATCTCCGCCAGCTGAAAGCGGGAGAGGTCCCCTATGCCCTCGTCCAGTCAGACTGGCTCTATCAGGCCAGCCAGGGCACGGGGCCTTTCGTTGCCCAACCACAACGCGAGCTGAGGGCTCTCTTTGCCACCCACGCCGAACCTTTCACCATAGTGGTGCGAGCCGATGGGGATATCACCACCCTGGAGCAGCTCAAGCTGGCCCCCATCGACATGGGCCTGAAGAGTTCAGGGACTCGGCAAACGGCATTGGCCCTGTTCAATGTTTTGGGTGCAAAGGAGCAGGATCTTGATTTGAAGAGCGTCGCCAATCTCTCCGAAGCACTGTGCAGTAAACAGATCGATGCCTATGGCCTCGTCATGGGTCATCCCAACCGTATCGTGCTCGACACCGCCAAGCGCTGCGACGTGCGCTTCCTGGCGATCGAGGGGCCCGTCAGGGACCAGCTGCTCAAGGGGGTCAGGTATTATCAGCGCAGCCAGGTGCCGGCACGCATCTACCCGGGCAACCTCAAGGCAACCCCGACCTTCGCCATCGCCGCCACCCTGGTGACCAATGCCGCCACACCGGATGACGAGGTCTATCGGCTTACCCGGGCCATGCTGAGCCAGCAAACCAGTTTCAACGAACAGACCTATGGCTATGCGAACCTGTTTCACAAGGCGCGCAACAAAATAGGCCCGGTGCTGAGTGTCGAACAGCATCCGGGCGCGGGAAAATATTTCGAGGAGTTGAAGGCGGCGGGCAAGTTATAGCTGGCGACGGGGGGAGCGCAGATGCTCGCTGGAGAACCGGCTCTGCATCGAGGTCCACTGGGCCAGGCGATCGGCGCTCCCCGCCAGGGTTCCCTCGCGACGAGATTTCATGATCCAGATGCTTTTGGCATCGAAACTGTAAACCGGCTGCAGATCATTGCGCTTGCTCCCCGGCAGGATGCGGCCATTGATGTTGTCCAGCACCAGGGGATCTGACTTGATGGTCGGGAAGTACAACGTCACCATGTGGAACTGGTTGTAACGAATTGCCTTCACATAGGCCAGCCGCAGCTTCTTCTCGTCGACCCCCAGCTCCATCAGGGTGTAGTACTTGGCGATGCTGTAGTCCTCGCAATCCCCTCCTCTCGCCCCGATGAACTCCAGCGGATTGGCCCAATAATCATCATCCCCCCACAGTCTGGGATCCTCGCTGTAGGTCAGGTTGTTGAAGTAGTTATTCACCAGCTCCAGCTTCTGCTGGTCCGTCGTTCCGGCCCTTGGCGTCAGCAGACGAGAGAAGGCCTCGGACCGCTGGATCGCTCTGGCGCCATAGACCGCCTGCATTTTTGCCCTGAGTTCCGGGCTGGCGATGTGTTCGGAAAGACCGGATGCCTGTATGCCGGATCCCAGCAGGGTCAGCGTGCAGACAGAGACGAGCAACCATTTCATGACTGACACTCCATATCAGATGCTGGAGGTCAGTATAGTTGGCCGCGCCGCCTCTATCGTCAATGTCGGGCAAGGCCTAGCGGCACTGGGCGAAGGCATCCGCCAACTGCTGCATGAATTGCGGATAACCGTCCGGACCGAGCGGCACCTGCTCGCCGACTTCGTCCAGCAGCAGCACCTTGGCCCCGGTATTGCGGGCAACCGACTCGATCACCGCCGGGGAGAACTGCGGCTCGGCGTAGATGCAGCTCGCCTTTTTCTCTTCCAGCGCCTTGCGGATGTCAATCAGCGTCTTGGCTCCCGGGCGACGCTCCGGGCTCACGGTGAAGTGTCCCTTGGAGCTCATGCCGTAGTGACGCTCCCAGTATCCATAGGCTTCGTGGAACACGAAGTAGCCCTTCTGATCCACCGCCTTCATCTGCACGGCGATCACCTTGTCCAGGGCGTCAACCTTGCCCTCGAAGGCCGCGAGATTGGCGGCATAGCGCGCCTGGTTGGCAGGATCCAGCTTGCCCAGTTCGGTCGCGATCGCCTTGGCAATCACCTTGGCCTGGGTTGGACCCAGCCAGATGTGTGGATCCACCCCTTCGTGGTGGTGCCCTTCATGGCCCTCGTCGTGCGAGCCGTGGTCGTGGGCGGCATGGTCATGATCCTTGTCATCATGGTGATGCTCGTCATGCTCCCCCTGGGTCGCATAGTTGTACAGCGGCATGCCGGGAACCTGGGTCAGGGTCAATACATGAGGATGCCGGGCAAGGGGTTTGGCCATGAAGCCTTCCAGCTCGGGACCGACCCACACAACCAGATCGGCCTCGTTGATGCTGCGAATATCGGAAGGGCGCAGGGAAAAATCGTGGGGCGACGCGCCGGTGGGCAGCAGCACCCCGGGCTCGCTCACGCCATCGGTGATCGCCGCCGCGATGAAGCCCAGGGGTTTGATGGTGGTCAGCACCTCGAGGGCACGGACAGGCAGACTCACCGCCATCAGGGCAGTGATCAGAGCAAGAATTCGCATAGAGGTCTCGTCAGGGAATATGTGTGTGATAATATAACAAACCAACGTCGCTGTTATATTATAACTCTCACAGGCTGTAAACCCCGGAGCTGTCATGACCCAACTGGTGGAGCTGAAAGAGGTCTGTCTCTCATTTGACGGACGACTCGTGCTCGACAAGGTCTCCTTTACCCTGAACAAAGGCAAAATCACCACCCTGGTCGGCCCCAACGGGGCGGGCAAGAGCACTCTGAGCAAGCTGGTGCTGGGCTTGCTCCGCCCAGATTCGGGGGACATCGTTCGCCGCCGCGATCTGCGGATCGGCTATGTACCCCAGCGCCTCTATCTGGACCCCACCCTCCCCCTGACGGTGCGCCGCTTCCTGCAACTTGGCAAGAACAGCCGCCTCTCCATCGAGGAGGCGCTCAATCGGGTCGGTGCCCAGGATCTGCTGGACAACCGGATGCAGAAACTCTCCGGTGGCGAGATGCAGCGGGTACTGCTGGCCCGCGCCCTGCTGGTCAAGCCCGAGCTGCTGGTGCTGGACGAACCGGTGCAAGGGGTAGATATCACGGGCCAGATCGAGCTCTATGCCCTCATCAGCCAGCTGGCCGCCGAGTTCCACTGCGCCGTGCTGATGGTCTCCCACGATCTGCACCTGGTGATGGCCAGCACTCACGAGGTGATCTGCCTCAATCGCCACGTCTGCTGTCACGGCGAACCGGAGAGCGTGGCTCGCCACCCCGAGTTTGCCCGTCTGTTCGGCCGACCGGAGCGGGAGGTCCTGGCGGTCTACACCCACCATCACCACTGCGACGGTGAACACCATCATCATGAACCGCAGGCCCCCGTCATCCGCCTGCCCTCCCGCAATCAATAACGAACCAGACAGGATCATCAAGTGGACAGCTTTCTGTTATACGCCCTCGCGGCCGGGCTCGGCATCGCCCTGCTGGCCGGGCCCCTGGGCAGCTTCGTGGTGTGGCGCAAGATGGCCTATTTTGGCGACACCCTCTCCCATGCCTGCCTCTTCGGCATCGCCCTCGGCATCCTGCTGCAGGTGGACCTCACCCTGGCGGTCGTGGTCTGCTGCCTCGCCATGGCGATGCTGCTGGTGATCATGAGCCGCAACCAGCAGGTGGCCACCGACACCCTACTCGGCATTCTGGCCCACAGCGCCCTGTCGCTGGGTCTGGTCACCCTGAGCTTCATGGACAACGTGCGGGTGGATCTGATGGCCTACCTGTTTGGCGACCTGCTCTCGGTGCAGCCCATGGACCTGCTCTGGATCTACGGCGGCGGCGCCCTGGTGCTGCTCACCCTGTGGCGGCTCTGGGATCCCCTGCTCTCCATGACCATCTCGGAAGAGCTGGCCCGGGTGGAAGGGGTGCGGGTGGATGTGCTGCGCTGCGTGCTGATGTTGCTGATAGGCCTGGTCATCGCCGTGGCCATGAAGTTCGTCGGGGCGCTCATCATCACCTCCTTGCTGATCATTCCCGCCGCCACCGCCCGCCGCTTCAGCCAGACCCCGGAGCAGATGGCCGGCTTTGCCGCCCTGACAGGCTGTCTCGCCGTGCTGGGGGGCCTTGCCCTCTCCTGGTATCAGGACACCCCGGCCGGTCCCTCGGTCGTAGTCTGCGCCACCACCCTCTTTGTACTGAGCCAGTTCAAGCGCACCTGACCCGCTCCTGATGGCCCTGGTCTCGCCAGTGCCATCAGGCCCCCCCGAAGCAGACTCCTGCGTCGTGGGCTGCGCCATCCATTCTGCATAGGGCACCCAGCCCGTTCAGACACGCCTGAGAGGCTC
>NZ_CAWMFQ010000219.1:0-349 GCF_963866995.1 Aeromonas sp. ZOR0002
GATGGAGACGCCCGGCAGGTTGATGCCCTTGTTCTCGCCCAGATCGCCGTTGTTCAGTACTTTACAGATGACTTCGCGCTCGGTGATCTCGATGACGTCCAGGCCGATCAGGCCATCGTCAACCAGGATGCGGTTGCCGACGCGCAGGTCGCTGGCGAAACCGGCATAGGTCACGGCGACTTTGTCTTTGTTGCCAACCACGGTCTGGTCGGTGGTGAAGGTGAAGGTCTGGCCAGCGACCAGGGCAACGTCGTTGCCGCCTTCCAGCTTGATGGTACGGATTTCCGGACCCTTGGTGTCCAGCAGAATGGCTGCGTGCTTGCCGGTTTCGGCCATGACAGCGCGCAGG
>NZ_CAWMFQ010000220.1:0-307 GCF_963866995.1 Aeromonas sp. ZOR0002
ATGAATGCTGCCAGGAGCTACGCCAGCCACGATCCATAGATGTGCCCCCAACGGGTCACTCGGTATGCCAAGAGAGTCAAATATTGTCTTAGTAGAGGCCGTAGCCTTACCTGGATGATAACTCGCATAGGACATGATGAAATCTCCCCTGAACCTACGATACCAGATTACCTTATCCTATCTGTTCCATGTGGCGATGGCGATGGGTCTGAGGACTTTGTTGGATGAGGCACAGGATACAGAGGTTGAAGCGCCCCATTCGGGCAATACCAACTTTTTCGTGAATCTCTGTGCATAATTCTATCTG
>NZ_CAWMFQ010000221.1:0-791 GCF_963866995.1 Aeromonas sp. ZOR0002
ATTCTCTGGATACTCCACACCGGAGCTCCTTGGCGAGACCTTCCAGAACGTTTCGGACCATGGAATTCGGTCTACAACACCTTCCGGCGTTGGCAGGATGCAGGCCGGATTGATGCCATTCTGGAAGCGCTGCAACTCAAGCTCAATGAAGAAGGGCTCATCGATTTCGACCTGTGGTGCCTGGACGGCTCCAATGTCAGAGCATCCAAAGATGCTGCCGGTGCACGTAAAAAAACACCTCAATGAATCAAGCCCTTGGCCGTTCGCGGGGAGGTTTCGGCAGCAAAATTCACTTGGTCACGGACCGTCATGGCTTACCACTGAGCTTCTGCCTGTCACCGGGGCAATCAGCAGAAATCAGCTATGCAACAAGCGCGTTGGCCATGGCGAGGATACCAACGTCATCAGGTCGCTACCGAACACGGCCAGCGCATCTTGCCGCAGACAAGGCCTATAGCAGCAAAGCCTTTCGAGCCGAGCTACGGCGGAGAAGGATAAAAGCGGTCATTCCGCAACGCAGCGACCAGCAACGGCGCCATAAGGGGCGTCCATTGGTACTGGACAAGGTGCATTACCGCAGGCGCAATGTCGTGGAGCGGTGCTTCGGTTGGTTGAAGAAGTTTCGCCGGTTTTCAACGAGATATGAAAAGCTAGCCAAGAGTTTTGCAGCCTTTATCAAACTGGCTTTCTGCCTTCGCTACTTGCGCGAGTTATGTGTGGACAGAAAACCAGCATTTTGAGAACACAGCCTAGGGCACCCGATGCAACACGTAATTGGGACATAGCCTTTT
>NZ_CAWMFQ010000222.1:0-271 GCF_963866995.1 Aeromonas sp. ZOR0002
GCTCAATGCCAACGGCACCTACACCTACACCCTCAACCCGAACGACGGTGACTTCAAGGCACTGACCGGGGGCGGGGTGGGCAGCGAAGTGTTCACCTACACCCTGACGGATGCGGACGGAGACGTGAGCACGGCGACCCTGACCCTGACCATCAAGAACGACGATGACGGGGTGACCATCACCAACCTGACGCCCAAGGGCGAGGGCGGGGATGCGAAGGTGTACGAAGACGACCTGCTGGCGACCCGCGGCGCGAACGAATCGGCGGGG
>NZ_CAWMFQ010000223.1:0-2655 GCF_963866995.1 Aeromonas sp. ZOR0002
TGCAGTAGATGCCGCCATCTTTAAGCGGGATGGAGCCATCCACCACCAGCACATACTTGCCCTTGTAGCGTTCGATGGCATTGTGCTTGTTCTCTTCGGCCTGATGACCGAAGGCCGCCGAGAGCACCTCGTGATACTCCAGCGAAATGGTGTTGAGGATCAGGTTCTCGATGGTAGGGTGGGTGGCGCGCAGCAGCGATTCGGTGCAACCAGTACACTCCTGCGCCCCTATCCAGATCACCGGTGGCCGCTCGGGGCTGGTGAGCGCGGTGGCCATCTTGGCCACGGCATGCTGGCTTAATCCAAGGGTTGCGGCCATCCCGGCGCAAAGCTTCATAAAGTCACGGCGATTAATTCCATGAGCCGATAAAAAAGTATCCTCGACCATTTTTCTTATTCCCGTCAGTGAGCATTGTTTGACAAATGCTTAATTGCGGGAATGCTATGCCTCCCCCTCCCCCTTTATGTTGATCTCCATCAAGTGACGGAACATTATTCAAATAGAAAACTCATCATCATGGATTTAAAAACTCCATATATAGCATAGACTTAGAAAGCATGGTGTGGGCTACTAAAATACCCACTAGGGGGTGTTTTTGCGTGTTATTGAATTTAATTCATTTAAATTACCCGTTAGTTCGTGATGTTAAATAATCAGAATGAAAGCGTTGTCACACTATTTGATCCAATATTTATGCTACCAGTTACAGGCTTTTTTCCGCGTCAAAAGTAGCTAAAAATATATACCTTTAAATTTTATTTAATTATATGTCACCAACCAAAATGAACGCGCAAACGATATTTATTATCAGCTTTTAAGAAATAACCCGCCCTGCTGTTCAAGGCTGATCTTCGCCGCTTGATTAATTAACCGGCCCACATCCATGCTTCACCATCCCTGGCCACGGATGACCTGTCTCTCCGGCCGCGTGCGCCACCAAGCCGGCCACAAGCTTTCTTGGTGGCGTACACCACTCGCCGGTTCGACGAGATGCCCTCTTTAATCCGGCAGTTCCACCTTCACCCCCCATGGAGCTGGTAGCCTGCTTTTCTCCTCTGCCATGCACCTGCCCCTCCCCGCACCTTGGCCAGGGGTCGGCAACCCCACCTGCACGCAGCCGGCGCGAAAAACCGCCAACAATGTGCGAAAACGGCTCGATCCCCCTCCCGTTTTAAGGGGAAAAACCAGTGATAAATATTGCCCGATAGGGAGCCAGAGAAAGCGTTGGCAGGGAAATTTATACCGAGGAATATTCCGTATTTTGCGCATTTACGCATTCCTATTCGCCACATAATTTACCAACAAAAAAACAACTGATAACATCTTTTTACATTTTAAAGCATATAAAAAACATGATTCAGTGACCCCCGTTTGCTCGTCCCGGCAGCCAGGATCACCGGATCGGGATTGAAACCATCAGCCAACTACTCATCGAGCAGACACCCGACCCATGATGAACACAGTTACGGCCAGCATCGATATCGATGCACTCCAGCACAATTTCACCGTGGTGCGCCGCCATGCCCCCCACAGCAAGATCATCGCGGTACTCAAGGCCAATGCCTATGGCCATGGGCTGCTGCAGGTGGCCCACGCCCTCGCCCAGGCCGATGCCTATGCGGTGGCAAGGGTCGAGGAGGCGCTGGTGCTGCGTGCCAACGCCATCACCAAGCCCATTCTGGTGCTGGGAGGCTTCTTCAGTGCCGAGGCGCTGCCGCTGCTGGCGAAACACGAACTGCAAACCACCTTGCATACCTGGGAGCAGCTGGCACTGCTCGAGCAGGCCAGTCTGCCCGCCCCCATCAAGGTGTGGCTCAAGCTCGATACCGGAATGAACCGGCTCGGGCTGCGCACCCTGGAGCTGCCCGCCTTCATCGAGCGGCTGAGCCATTGTCGCAACGTGGTGCAGCCGTTCCATCTGATGACGCACTTCAGCCAGTCCGATGAGCAGGATACCCAGGCCACCCGGCTGCAGATCGAGGAATTCAACCGCCTCTCTGCTCATCTGCCGGGCGAGCGGGCCATGGCCAACTCCGCCGGCATCCTCGCCTGGCCGGCATCGCGCAGCGACTGGATCCGACCCGGCCTCATGCTCTACGGCGCCTCCCCGTTTACCGGTCAGCTTGCCGCCGACCATGACCTGCGCCCGGTCATGAATCTCAAGAGCCAGCTCATCGCCACCCGCGCCTGCCAGCAGGGCGAGGCGGTCGGCTATGGAGGACACTGGGTGGCGGATCGAAATACTACCCTCGGCGTGGTGGCCGCGGGATATGGCGATGGTTACCCCCGCATGGCGCCCGAAGGTACCCCCATGCTGATCAATGGCCGCCGGGTGCCCATCGTGGGTCGGGTTTCCATGGACATGATCACCGTCGATCTGGGGCCGGCGGCCAGCGACAAGGTGGGAGACGAGGTGACGCTGTGGGGGGAAGGGTTGCCGGTGGAACAGGTGGCCGAAAAGATAGGCACCATCCCCTACGAGCTGCTGACCCGCCTGACCAGCCGGGTCCATCTGACGCACTGTGACAAACGCGAACAGATGCCGATGTTGAAGCTGGCCTGAGCAAGCGGTCTGAGACCGGCCACAGAGAAGTGTCAAACCAGCCCTTGATAAACAAAAGGCCCCGTCTTTCGACGGGGCCTTTTGTTTTATT
>NZ_CAWMFQ010000224.1:0-12664 GCF_963866995.1 Aeromonas sp. ZOR0002
CTCGCTCTCGGCCTGGATACCGGTGCCGCTGCCACGGGGGTAGCGCACCGCCGCTGGCCCGTTGCACAGATAGCCGGTGTAGAGCATCTGGCGGCACTCGTTCTCGTCGGACGGGGTCATCACCACCATGTTGGGCACGGTGCGCAGGAAGCTGATGTCGAACGCCCCCTGATGGGTCGGGCCGTCGGCCCCCACCAGACCGGCCCGGTCGATGGCGAACAGCACCGGCAGGTTCTGCAGCGCCACGTCGTGGATCAGCTGGTCATAGGCCCGTTGCAGGAAGCTCGAATAGATGGCGACCACGGGTTTCTGGTCGGCGATGGCGAGACCGGCGGCGAAGGTGACCGCATGTTGCTCGGCGATGGCCACATCGAAGTAGCGATCCGGATATTGCTGGCTGAATTTCACCAGACCGGAGCCTTCGCGCATGGCGGGGGTGATACCGACCACGCGCTCGTCCTTGGCGGCGATATCGCACAGCCACTGACCGAAGATGGCGGAGAAGGTGGGTTTGCCACCGGCGCTCTTGGGCAGGGCACAGTCATCCGGGTTGAATTTGGGGACGGCGTGATAGCCAATGGGATCTTTTTCCGCCGGCTCGTAGCCCTTGCCCTTCTTGGTCTTGACGTGCAGCAGCTGGGGACCCTTGAGATTGCGCATGTTGCGCAGGGTTTCGACCAGGGCGTGGATGTCGTGACCGTCGATGGGGCCGATGTAGTTGAAGCCGAACTCCTCGAACAGAGTGCCCGGTACCACCATGCCCTTGAGGTGCTCCTCGGCCCGCTTGGCGAGCTCCTTGACCGGCGGCAGCCCCGCCAGCACCTTCTTGCCCCCCTCGCGAATGGTGGTGTAGAGCTTGCCGGACATCAGCCTGGCGAGGTGATTGTTCAGGGCCCCCACGTTCTCGGAGATGGACATCTCGTTGTCGTTGAGCACCACCAGCATGTCCTTGTGGACGTCGCCGGCGTGATTGAGGGCCTCGAAGGCCATGCCGGCGGTGATGGCGCCATCACCGATGACCGCGACCACCTTGCGGCCAAGCCCTTCGCTCTCGGCCGCCACCGCCATGCCGAGCGCCGCCCCGATGGAGGTGCTGGAGTGGCCCACGCTGAGCACGTCGTACTCGCTCTCTTCCCGCCAGGGGAAGGGGTGCAGGCCATCTTTCTGACGAATGGTGTGAATGCGCTCCCGTCGTCCGGTCAGGATCTTGTGGGGATAGGCCTGGTGGCCCACGTCCCACACCAGCCGATCGAAGGGGGTGTTGTAGACATAGTGCAGGGCGACCGTCAGCTCGACGGTGCCAAGGCCGGAGGCGAAGTGGCCGCTGGAGCGGCTCACCGAGCGCAGCAGATACTCGCGCAGCTCGTTGCACACCACGGGCAGCCGCTCGAAGGGGAGGGATCGCAAATCGACCGGCGTGTCTGCGAGGGCCAGGTTGGGGAAATCGCTAATATCAACGCTCATATTGTTACTGTTATCCAGCGTTTAGTGGGTTCGCTCGATGATGTAATCGGCAAACGCTTCCAGAATGTCGGTATTGTAGGGCAAGGATTGCAGGGCTGTTAAGGCCTTGTCATGCAGTTCGCGAGCCAGCTCACGGGCATTGTCGAGTCCGAGCAGGGCCGGATAGGTACTCTTTTCCAGCGCCAGATCCGAGCCTTGCGGCTTGCCCAGGGTGGCGGTATCGCCCGTGATGTCGAGGATGTCGTCCTGCACCTGGAAGGCGAGTCCGATGGCGGCGGCATAGGTTTGCAGGGCGGTGAGGGTGGCGGGTTCCACGTCAGCCTTGCACAGGGCGCCGAGGGTCACGGCGCACTCGATGAGGGCCCCGGTCTTGTGGCGGTGCACCTGCTCCAGCTCGGCGAGGCTGATCCGGCGCCCTTCGGCGTCCAGATCCAGTGCCTGACCGCCACACATGCCGAGATAGCCGGACGCGCGGGCCAGGGCACTCAGCATCCGCACCCGGTTGGCCATCAATGTATCGGGCATGGGGTGGTCGGCCAGGATGGAAAACGCCAGGGTCTGCAGGGCATCGCCCGCCAGGATGGCTGTGCCTTCATCGAAGGCCTTGTGTACGGTGGGCTGACCACGACGCAGGTCGTCGTCGTCCATGGCGGGCAAGTCGTCGTGCAGGAGGGAGTATGCGTGAATGCACTCCACGGCGGCGGCGGGGCCATCCAGCAGTTCGCTCTTGACGCCCAGCATCTCGCCAACGGCATAGACCAGGAAGGGGCGCACCCGTTTTCCACCGAGAAGCAGGCCGTATTTCATCGCGTCCCGCAGGCGTGGCGCCATGGCGGGCAGGGCGTCAAGCTGTGCCGAGAGGCAATCGTCGATGCGGCGCCGATGCAGGCGGGAGAAATCGTCCAGGGTCACTCACTCCTCTCCTTGTTCTGCTCGAAAGGGGACCGCTTGCTCGCTGCCATCGACCTGGGTCAGGAGGATCTGGATCTTCTGTTCGGCCTGTTCCAGCTTCTGCTGGCCGGCACGCACCAGATGGATGCCCTGTTCGAATTGTTTGAGTGCCTCCTCGAGGGGGAGCGAGCCCTGTTCGAGTTGATGCACTATGGTTTCCAGCTCTTCCAGGGTGGCATCAAAACTCAGACGGTCGATTTTTTTACTGGCCATGTCCATCCTCGGGGATTGAAAAAAACGGCTCATCTTAACATCGACCGGCCACAGGGGGGAGGCAGAAAAACGCGGCGTCCTCAAACTATCCTGACCCTGGCCGATAAGAACGGGCATGCAACCACGCATTGCCGATCGGCGATTGCGGAGTACCGGGCTTGCTGCCGGGGACGCAATAGCAGAAAATTCAACGCAATATAATTAGACGGCACGTTCGGCGACAGGAGTAGGGATGTGGATTTAGGGAGTCTGATAGGCTTGGTGCTGGGGTTCGGGGTCGTGGTGTACGGCATGTTGCTGGGCGGCCCCATGAGCATGTATGTGGACATGCCATCGGTCTACATCACCATACTGGGGTCCGTGTTCATCTGCATGATGAAATTCAACCTCGGTCAGTTTCTGATGGCCTTCAAGGTCGCGGGCAAGGCCTTCATGTACAAGGGGGACAAGCTCGACGAGCTCATCACCAAGGCGGTGGAACTGGCGGATGCGGCCCGCAAGGGGGGCTTTCTGGCCCTGGAGGCGGCAGAGATCCCCAATACCTTCATGAAGAAGGGCATCGACATGCTGGTGGACGGCCATGACGCGGACGTGGTGCGGGCCGTGATGGAAAAAGACATAGAACTGACGTCCGAGCGCCACGTCATCGCCGTCAAGGTGTTCCGCTCCCTGGGGGATCTCGGTCCGGCCATGGGCATGATCGGTACCCTGGTGGGGTTGGTGGCCATGCTGGCCAACATGAGCGACCCCAAATCCATCGGGCCGGCCATGGCGGTGGCCTTGCTGACGACCCTGTATGGCGCCATCGAAGCCAACATGATTGCCATCCCCATCGCGGACAAGCTGGAACTGCGCAGCGGCGAGGAACAGTTGAGCCGCACCCTGATCCTCGACGCCATCATGGGGATCCAGGATGGACAGAACCCGAGGGTGATCCAGGCCATGTTGCAGAACTACCTGAATCAGTCCAAACGCAACAACGGGACCGAATAGGAGCGCGCAGATGGCAAAGTGCAAGTGCCCGCCTCCCGGATTGCCCGGTTACATGGGAACCTTCGCGGATCTCATGTCCCTGCTGATGTGCTTCTTCGTGCTCTTGCTCTCCTTTGCCGAGATGGATGTGCAGAAGTTCAAGCAGATCGCCGGTTCCATGGAGAAGGCGTTCGGGGTGCAGAACATCCTGGAGGTCAAGGATATCCCCAAGGGAACCTCCGTCATCGCCCAGGAGTTTCGTCCTGGTCGCCCCGAGCCGACGCCTATTGACACCATCATGCAGCAGACCATCGACATGACCCAGACCGAGCTGGATTTCCAGCCTGGGGATGCGGACAAGGCGGGTGGACATGACAAGACCGAAGGCCAGCAGAGCGGTGGCGATACCGCCCAGGAAGCCCAGAAGGCGCAGGAACAGTCCAACACTCTAGCCAAGGCTCTGGCGGAGCAGATGCAGGCCCAGATCCAGGATGGGGCCATCGAGATAGAGGCGCTGGGCCAGCAGATCATCATTCGCATTCGCGAGAAAGCGGCGTTCCCGGCGGGATCCGCCTTCCTGCAACCCCAGTTCTGGCCGGTGATCCGCAAGGTGGCTGCGCTGCTCAAGGATGTGCCGGGGGAGATCACCGTCTCCGGCCACACCGACAATGTGGCCACCGAGGACGAGTTGTTCCAGTCCAACTGGGAGCTTTCATCCCAGCGGGCGGTGGCGGTTGCCCACCAGATGATCAAGGTGCCCGGTTTTGACGGCAATCGTCTGGTGGTGCAAGGGATGGCGGATTCCCAGCCGCTGGTGCCCAACAACAGCCCGGAGAATCGGCGCATGAACCGACGTGTCGAGATCGCCATCATGCAGGGCAAACCGACGGTGTCGGCTCCGCTTGGCGTCTCGGAATCCAAGTAACGCTGGCCCAAAGCGGGATCCCGCTCGCAGGGGCTGACATGGATTTTGTGGCGGCTTCATATTAAGATGCCCCATCCGAACCGACAGCTGCGGCTCTCTTTTGATTGCCGCAGCTTCTCTTTATAAAGCAACCCAGGTTTCGACTATGAATCATACTCCGATGACTGTTCGCGGCGCTGAAAAGCTGCGTCAAGAGCTCGATTATCTCAAGACCGAGCTGCGTCCCCAGATTATCGAAGCGATTGCTGATGCCCGTGAACATGGCGATCTGAAAGAAAATGCCGAATACCATGCCGCCCGCGAGCAGCAGGGTTTCTGTGAAGGCCGCATTCAGGAAATCGAAGGCAAGCTCTCCAATGCCCAGATTATCGATGTCACCAAGATTGCCAACAATGGTCGCGTCATCTTCGGCGCAACCGTGACCCTGCTCAAAAGTGAAACGGAAGAGGAAGTGGTCTACCGCATCGTGGGAGACGACGAGGCGGACATCAAGCAGAACATGATCTCCGTGAACTCCCCCATTGCCCGCGCCCTGATCGGCAAGGAAGTGGATGACGTTGCCATCGTCAAGACGCCGGGTGGCGATGTGGAGTATGAGATCCTGGAAGTTGCCTATCTCTGATTGAACGGCGGGGAAAGAGACAGGGGAGCCGGGCTCCCCTGTTGTCTTTAGTCACCCTGATAGGCCTGGACGAAGGCGTCCTGGTGGCGCTGGAAGAGCCAGTCCCGCAATTGTTCCTGATCCTCCTTGCCCAGTCGGAACTGGACGGCCCAGTCATGGCGATGTGGATTGGCATCCACGTGCCTGATGAGGGTGCCTGTCATGGCCAGGGGAGGGAGATCCTCGATGCGAAGGTATCCGCCAAGTGGATCTCCTTTGGCAAAGGAGTCCGGCAAGCCGGCCACGATGAGACCGCCAAGGGAGAGGTTGTATACCTCGTACTCCGCGTCTTCGGTGCAGAGCACGGCCTTTTCGTCGAGTCGCCAGGCGCGCAGATGGGGCGAACCCAGCTCGGTAATGGTCGGCGCGGCGATGCGCAGCTCGGTGTGGCCCTCCTCTGCCTGGGTGCAGTGGAGCGGGAAACGCAATTGGTAGCCGGCGATGCGGGCTTCGAGTGTCAGAGGCTTGGCTCGCTGCAACAGGCTTTGGAGAGGAAGGGGCAGGGTGCCGCGCAGGTATTGGCTGGTGGCAATGTCTTCATCGTTTCCCAGGTCCCGCAGCATGGCCAGTTCTTCATCGGTGAGGAGCTGATGCTTGTCCATAGTGGGTGTCCGCGACTATTCATCGCAGGTTAAGGGCCTGACCACTATTTTGGCAAGCGACTTGGGAAGAAGGGAAATGAAGGAAAGAGCGAATGCTCTTTCCTGTTACTTGCGCGGCAACTGGATCTTGGGCTCTTTGGCCTGACGGTAGATGGTCAGTACATGGCCCATGCTCTGTACCTTGATGGCGCCGGTCTCGCGAACGATGGCATCCATCACCAGCTGTTTCATCTCACGATCTTCAGACACAACCTTAACCTTGATCAGCTCGTGGTGGTTCAGGGCCAGATCGATCTCGGCCAGCACCCCTTCGGTCAGACCGTGTTGTCCCAGCAGGACGACCGGCTTCAGACTGTGGGCCAGGCCCTTGAGATACTGTTTCTGTTTATTGTTGAGAATCATGGCAATTTCTTCATAAGTCAGGGTTGAAAGGGGCGTATTCTACCCCCACTTAGCCCTTAATACTAATAACCCTTGTGGTTTTTTAAAGTCGACAATCATGACCCAGAAAAAACGTTCCCCCAGTTCAACCCGCTGGTTAAAAGAACATTTCGACGACCAATACGTCAAGAAAGCCCAGAAGTTGGGACTGCGCTCTCGCGCCGTTTTCAAGATCGATGAGATCCAGGGCAAAGACCGGCTGCTCAAGCCGGGGATGACGGTAGTGGACCTGGGGGCTGCGCCCGGTGGCTGGTCCCAATTTGCCATCGACCAGGTCGGTGACAAGGGGCGCGTCATTGCGTGCGATATTTTGCCGATGGATTCCATTGCCGGTGTCGATTTCCTGCAAGGGGACTTTCGGGAGGAAACTGTACTCGGCGCCTTGCTGGAGCGAGTCGGCCCCGACAAGGTGGATGTCGTCATGTCGGACATGGCGCCCAACATGAGCGGCACCCAGCAGGTGGATCAGGCCCGTGCCATGTACCTGGTGGAACTGGCGCTGGACATGTGCAATCAGGTCCTTAGCAGTAATGGCAGTTTTGTAGTCAAGGTGTTCCAGGGGGAGGGGTTTGATGCCTATCTCAATGAAATACGTAGACTTTTCTCTGTCGTCAAGATTCGAAAACCAGACTCGTCCCGTGCCCGTTCACGAGAAGTCTACATTGTGGCTACCGGTTTTAAACTGTAGTACCCTAACCCTCATCGTTAACTGTCAGTCTGCGAGGTCATTGATTTGAGTGACATGGCGAAAAACCTAATCCTGTGGCTGGTCATCGCCGTCGTGCTGATGTCGGTGTTCAATAGCTTCAGCCCCAGCGATACCACCAGTCGCCAGCTGGACTATTCCAGCTTCGTGAAAGAAGTGACCCAGGAGCAGATCCGTGAAGTGCGGATGGATGGCAAGGTCATCAATGGCGTCAAGCGCACCGGTGAACGTTTCACCACCATCATTCCTGCGCCGGATCCCCAACTGCTCAACGACATGCTCAACCATAACGTCAAAGTGATGGGTGAGAAGCCGGAAGAACCGTCCCTGATCACGTCCATCTTCATCTCCTGGTTCCCGATGCTGTTGCTGATCGGTGTCTGGGTCTTCTTCATGCGTCAGATGCAGGGCGGCGGCGGCAAGGGTGCCATGTCGTTCGGCAAGAGCAAGGCTCGCCTGATGAGCGAAGATCAGATCAAGACTACCTTTGCCGACGTAGCCGGTTGTGACGAGGCAAAGGAAGAGGTCAAGGAGCTGGTCGACTATCTGCGTGACCCGACCAAATTCCAGAAGCTGGGTGGCAAGATCCCGACCGGCGTCCTGTTGGTAGGTCCTCCCGGTACCGGTAAGACCCTGCTGGCCAAAGCCATTGCAGGCGAGGCCAAGGTGCCGTTCTTCACCATTTCAGGTTCGGACTTCGTGGAAATGTTCGTGGGTGTCGGTGCCTCCCGGGTGCGTGACATGTTCGAACAGGCCAAGAAATCCTCCCCCTGCATCATCTTCATTGATGAGATCGATGCGGTCGGTCGCCAGCGTGGCGCCGGTCTGGGTGGTGGTCACGACGAACGTGAGCAGACCCTGAACCAGATGCTGGTTGAAATGGATGGTTTTGAAGGCAATGAAGGCATCATCGTCATCGCCGCCACCAACCGTCCCGACGTACTGGATCCTGCTCTGCTGCGTCCAGGTCGTTTCGACCGCCAGGTCGTGGTCGGCTTGCCGGATGTTCGCGGTCGTGAGCAGATCCTGAAAGTGCACATGCGCAAGGTACCGCTGGCGGATGACGTCAATCCGGCGCTGATTGCCCGTGGTACCCCTGGTTTCTCCGGTGCCGATCTGGCCAACCTGGTGAACGAGGCTGCCCTCTTCTCTGCTCGCGAGAGCCGCCGAGTGGTCTCCATGCTGGAGTTCGAAAAGGCGAAGGACAAGATCATGATGGGGGCGGAACGTCGCTCCATGGTGATGAAAGAGTCCGAGAAGGAGATGACGGCCTATCATGAAGCGGGTCACGCCATCATTGGTCGCGTGGTGCCGGATCATGACCCTGTCTACAAGGTCTCCATCATTCCGCGCGGCCGTGCCCTGGGGGTGACCATGTACCTGCCGGAACAGGACCGCTGGAGCCACTCCAAGCAGCATCTGGAGTCCATGATCTCCAGCCTGTATGGCGGTCGTCTGGCGGAAGAGCTGATCTACGGTGCCGAGAAGGTATCGACCGGTGCATCCAACGACATCGAACGTGCCACCGACATCGCCCGCAAGATGGTGACCCAGTGGGGCATGTCCGAGCGTCTCGGCCCCATGCTTTACGCAGAAGAGGACGGTGAAGTCTTCCTCGGCCGCAGCATGGCCAAGGCCAAGCACATGTCTGACGATACCGCCCGCATCATCGATGCAGAGGTCAAGCAGGTCATCGATCGCAACTACGATCGTGCCAAGCAGATCCTGCTGGACAATATGGATGTACTGCACACCATGAAAGATGCATTGATGAAGTACGAGACCATCGATGCCAAGCAGATCGATGATCTGATGGCGCGTCGCGAAGTCCGTGCTCCCAGCAACTGGCATGATGAGCATGGTGACACCCCGCAAGGTGGTGCCAGCGTGAACAACGGGCCGGAGGGCAAGGCGCCGGCTGAAGAGGGCAATGCACCTCTGAGCGACATCGACAAGGCGAACGATGTCCCGGCCAAATAAGTTGCCATGATACAAACCCCGGGCTTGCCCGGGGTTTTTCTTTGCACGAAGCGTTTGCCGCTCTTGTTGGAGGTAGTTGAAGCAATGCAGTTAATCAGCAAGGGACGTACCCTTTCTCTCGACCGTCCCCATGTCATGGGCATTCTCAATGTGACGCCGGACTCCTTTTCAGATGGTGGCCGCTTCAAACAGATCGACCTAGCGTTGGGTCATGCCCGCGACATGGTGGCCGATGGGGCCACCCTTATCGATATTGGTGGCGAGTCGACCCGCCCGGGCGCCCCCGACGTCAGCGAGCAGGAGGAGCTGGACAGGGTCATCCCCGTGGTGGAGCGCATGGTCGCCGAGCTGGATGTGATGATCTCCCTCGATACCTCCAAGGCGATTGTCATGCGGGAGGGTTGTGCTGCTGGTGGTCACCTCATCAATGATGTCCGCGCCCTGCAAGAGCCGGGAGCGCTGGGCGCGGCGGCCGAGGCTGGCGTACCGGTATGCCTCATGCACATGCAGGGGCAGCCCCGTACCATGCAGGTGGAGCCGCGCTATGACGATCTGGTGGGGGAGGTGAGAGCCTTCTTTGACGAGCGGATTGCCGCTTGTGTGGGGGCCGGTATCCCGCGTGAGCATCTGGTACTGGATCCAGGCTATGGCTTTGGCAAGACGCTGGCGCACAACTATCAGCTGCTGGCCCAGCAGGCGTCACTGCTCGATTACCAACTTCCGCTCTTGGTGGGCATGTCACGAAAGTCTATGATAGGCAACCTGCTTGACCGCCCGGTAGCCGAGCGGTTGGCTGGTAGTCTGGCCTGTGCCCTGATCGGGTTGCAACATGGCGCCAGGATCATCCGGGTGCACGACGTGCGGGCCACCATGGATGTCTTGCGTACAGGCTGGATGACCATGACGGGACAAGATTTCATATCCAAATAGAAAAACGAGAAACAGACAATGACCAGAAAGTACTTCGGCACCGACGGTGTGCGCGGCAAGGTGGGTGAATACCCGATCACCCCGGATTTCGTCATGAAACTGGGCTGGGCCGCCGGCAAGGTGCTCTCCAAGAAAGGGACCAAGAAGGTGCTGATCGGCAAGGATACCCGTATCTCCGGTTACATGCTGGAGTCGGCACTGGAGGCGGGGCTCTCCGCCGCCGGTCTCAAGGCCATACTGATGGGACCCATGCCCACCCCGGCAGTTGCCTACCTGACTCGCACCTTCCGTGCCGAAGCCGGCATCGTCATCAGTGCATCCCACAACCCCTATTACGACAACGGCATCAAGTTCTTCTCCGCCGACGGCACCAAGCTGCCCGATGATGTCGAGCTGGCCATCGAAGCCGAGCTCGACAACGAACTCAAGTGTGTAGAGTCCGCGGAGCTTGGCAAGGCGCAGCGCATCGATGATGCGGCTGGTCGCTACATCGAATTCTGCAAGAGCACCTTCCCCTCCAATCTGAGCCTGGAAGGGCTGAAAATGGTGGTGGATTGCGGTCATGGTGCCACCTACCATATCGCCCCTTCCGTCTTCCGCGAGCTGGGTGCCGAAGTCATCGCCATCGGCTGCAGCCCGGATGGGCTCAACATCAATGACGGTGTCGGTTCCACCGCACCGGAGGCGCTGGCCGCCAAGGTCCAGGAATGCAAGGCAGATCTCGGCGTTGCCTTCGACGGTGACGGCGACCGTCTGGTGATGGTGGACAGCACTGGTTACATCATCGACGGGGATGAGATCCTCTACATCATCGCCCGGGATGCCCTGCGCCATGGCCGTCTCAAGGGCGGTGTGGTGGGCACCCTGATGGCCAACATGGGGCTGGAGCTGGCGCTTCAGACCCTGGGCATCCCCTTTGCCCGTGCCAAGGTGGGTGACCGCTACGTGCTTGAAATGATGAACGAGAAGGGCTGGCGCATCGGGGGCGAAAACTCCGGTCACATCATCTGCCTGGATCAGACCACCACGGGGGATGGTATCGTCGCCGCCCTGCAGGTGCTGACGGCCATGCGCAGTGCCGAGATGCCGCTGGCCAAATTGCGTTCGGGCATGAGCAAGTTCCCGCAAGTGCTGGTCAATGTGCGCTTCGCCGAAGGCAAGGATCCGCTGACCTCCAGTGCCGTTCAGCAGGAAGTGGCGGCAGTGGAGCTGGAACTGGCCGGCCGTGGCCGGGTGCTGTTGCGCAAATCCGGCACCGAGCCCCTGATCCGGGTCATGGTCGAAGGTGAACACGAACAGCAGGTGCGCGATATGGCAGAGCGCATCGCCAAACAGGTCGAATCGGCGTTTTAATGAACAACCAAGGCGGCTTTTTAGTCGCCTTGGTTGTATCTTGTTCAAACGATTCGAAAATTTGAAAATAGCACTTGTCAGCTGAGCATCCTCTGGATATTATCAGCCCCGCTTTCGCAAGGGAGTTGCCGATGGGACATCGCAAGCCGTTTGTAGCAGCCAACTGGAAGTTACACGGTAGTAGGTCGCAGTTAGAGCAGTTTACGAGTCAGTGCACAGAACGCATTGATGAAGACGTAGATGTGGTCTTGTGTCCATCCCATGTGCATATCGGTTTCACGGCCGAACTGCTCGGTGAGCAGGGAAGAGTGAAGCTGGGGGCTCAGAACGTGAGTCAGCACAGACAGGGCGCTTATACGGGTGAAATCTCGTGTGAGATGCTGGTCGAGGCAGGTTGCCGATATGTACTTGTTGGCCACTCCGAGCGCAGGCGTCTCTTTGGTGAGACCAGTTTTATCGTCGCAGAGAAGTTTGCGGCAGTCAGAGCAGCAGGTCTGATACCCATACTTTGTCTGGGTGAGTCAGGAGCAGCGAGGCAGGCAAGAAGAACCTTCGAGGTGATTGCCGAGGAACTGGATATCGTCATAGAGAAAAATGGCGCGATGGCTTTCGATAATGCTATCATCGCCTACGAGCCAATCTGGGCTGTAGGTACAGGTAAATGCGCCACACCCGAGCAGGCACAAGAGGTTCATTCCTTTATTCGCAGTCGCTTGGCGGAGGATACTCCGGTAATAGGTGAGAAAGTCAGAATCATCTATGGTGGGAGCGTGACACCGGCCAATGCACAAGATTTGTTTGCGCAGCCCGATATTGATGGCGGTCTGATAGGCAGGGCAAGTCTTGATGGCGAGGCGTTTTTAGGAATAGTTGAAGCGGCAAAGGGTGCAAGTTAAATGTACGAGATTCTTTTGGTCGTTTATCTGCTGGTATCGCTGGCTCTGATTGGTCTGGTGATGATTCAGCAAGGTAAAGGGGCTGATATGGGCGCCTCCTTCGGCGCAGGGGCATCGAACACAGTGTTCGGCTCCGGTGGTTCAGGCAGCTTCCTGACCCGCACAACAGCGATTTTGGCTACTCTGTTTTTCTTGATTAGTCTGGTTCTGGGTTCCATGTCCAGCAACAAGGTCAAGCAGGGTAGTGAATGGGAAAATCTGCAACAGACTCAACAAGTTGAGCAGAGCAAATCGCCAGTGAAGAAAGATACTGACGTTCCCGAATAAGAGTTTTGCCGTGGTGGTGGAATTGGTAGACACGCTATCTTGAGGGGGTAGTGCTCTAGGGTGTGCGGGTTCGAGTCCCGCCCACGGCACCAATTAAGCAGTGAACCCGGGTAACCGGGATGTTATAGCCGCTGAGTCTTGTCTCACGAGAGCGAAGTGGCTATAATCTCGCACGATTTCGGACGCGGGGTGGAGCAGCATGGTAGCTCGTCGGGCTCATAACCCGAAGGTCGTCGGTTCAAA
>NZ_CAWMFQ010000225.1:0-4666 GCF_963866995.1 Aeromonas sp. ZOR0002
GGCATCGACCCGAGCCCGCTGTTCCTCTGCCAGTTCGAAGCCATTCGCCACTTCATGGACAACGACCAGCGCGCCCACCTGCTGCCGCTCGGTATCCAGGATCTGCCGGATCTGCGGGCCTTTGACACCGTCTTCTCCATGGGGGTGCTCTATCATCGCAAGTCCCCCATCGAGCACATCGAGCAGTTGCGCAACCAGCTCAAAGACGATGGGGAGCTGGTGCTCGAGACCCTGGTGGTGGACGGCGACGAAAACCAGGTGCTGATGCCCTCCGATCGCTACGGCAAGATGCGCAACGTCTGGTTCCTCCCCTCGAGCGCGGCCCTCACACGCTGGGTCGAGCGCTGCGGGTTCACCGATGTGCGCATCGTCGACGAGAATATGACCAGCACCGACGAACAGCGTCGTACCGACTGGATGATTAACGAGTCCCTGAGTGACTATCTGGATCCACACAATCCTGCACTCACGGTCGAAGGATACCCGGCACCCAAACGTGCCGTACTGATCGCCAGAAAGGCCAAAGACTAGCCGATGGCGGCTGTGGAAGTTACACTGACCCAATTCCAGGAAGCACAGTTAAATGAATGACATGAAAAGCAAATTAAAAGGAATGACCCTGCTCTCCCTGCTCAGTCTCGGCGGGTGTGTCAGTATGGAAAAAGCCCCCCCGGCCCCGACCCTGACGCTGGCCGAGCTGCGCAACGAGATCTCGTTGAGCGAGCAACGTCTGCAAACATCCATGGAACAGCAACAGAAGCAGTATGTGCAGCAACAGCACCTGCTGGTTCAGCTCAACACCGATGTCACCAACATGAAAGAGTCCGTGAAGAAAGTCGACAGCAAGCTGGCTACCCTGCCTCCCGAGCCGCCCAAGGCCATGCCCATTCCCGCCGAGAAGTGCCCGGCGCCGAGCCAGGGCCACACCGTCGATGGCAAGCTGCTGGTGGGTGAAGCGGAGTGGATCTGGGTTGACGCCGCCAACGACGCCTTCCAGGCCCGGGTCGACACCGGCGCAACTACCTCCTCCATCAGCGCCCAGGAGATCACCATCTTCGAGCGCAACGGCAAGAACTGGGTGCGCTTCTTCCTGAGCCACCAGGAGATGGACGACAAGATCCAGATTGAAGCGCCCCTGGTGCGTCACGTGCGGGTCCGTCAGGCTTCCGCCGACGATCTCGACCGTCGCCCCGTGGTCCGCCTCGCCGTGCGCATCGGCGACATGACCGAGAAGGCCGAATTTACCCTGAAGGACCGCAGCGACATGACCTTCCCCGTGCTGCTGGGCCGTGAATTCCTCAAAGACATCGCCGTGGTCGACGTGGCCCGCGAATATATCCAACCCAAACCCAAGCTCAAGGATGTGAAATAATCCATGGTTTCCCGTAAGCCGTTCTATCTGCTGGTCGCCCTGCTCTACATCGTCGGCCTGGGGATGACCTTCTATCATCACATCGCACTGGACGTCCCGCTCACGCCGGGTGAAAAGCGCCAGATCTGGTCCATCGAAGCCAAACTCGAGTTCGAGGCCACCGGCGAGCCGGTGATCGCCTCCCTGGCCATTCCGGGCACCCAGCCCGGCTTCACCCTGATGAACGAGAACGCCGCGAGCCCGGGCTATGGCCTGTCGTTCGTGGAAAAAGACGGGGATGCCCGCGCCGAGTGGTCCATCCGCACCGCCTCCGGCCGTCAGGAGCTCTACTACCGGGTCGACATGATGGCCGATGCCCATGCCAAGCCCGCCGCCAACCCGCAGCCGCCCGCCATCGAGAAGCAGATCGAGAGCGAGCCCTACGCCACGGCCATGAAGCAGATCCTGGAGCGCGCCCAGGAGCGCTCCGCCGACGGCTACACCCTGACCCGCGAGATCATCAAGGAGATCGAGAAGCAGGAACAGAACGCCGAGCTGCTCAAGTCCCACAAGAGCCGCGCCAATCTGATTGCCGAGCTGCTCAACAACGCGGACGTCCCGGCCCGGGTGGTTCACGCCCTCAGCCTGGAAGATGGCCGTCGCCGTCAGGAGCTGGTGGATTACCTGCAGGTCTTCAACAGCCCGACCGACTACAAGCTGTTCAACCCGCAAAGCGGTGAACAGGGTCAACCGGCCAACCTGCTGCTGTGGGAGTACAACTCCGGCGCCCTGCTGGACGTCACCGGCGGTCACAACTCCCGCGTCACCTTCTCGATGATCGAGCAGGAGCAACCGGTCAACGTGGCCCTGGCCCAGAAGTTCGAAAAATCCGAGATGATGAACTTCTCCATCCACAGCCTGCCCCTGGAAGAGCAAGCCCTGTTCAAGGGTCTGCTGCTCATCCCCATCGGCGTGCTGATGGTGGTGTTCCTGCGGGTCATCGTGGGGATCAAGACCTCCGGCACCTTCATGCCGGTGCTGATCGCGGTCGCCTTCATCCAGACCTCGCTGGTCACCGGCCTCATCGGCTTCCTGCTGATCGTCGGCACCGGCCTGGTGATCCGCTCCTACCTCTCGAGGCTGAACCTGCTGCTGGTCGCCCGGATATCGGCGATCATCATCATGGTGATCTCGATGATCGGCATCTTCTCGGCGTTCGCCTTCAAGCTGGGGCTGACCGACGGCATGAAGATCACCTTCTTCCCGATGATCATCCTCTCCTGGACCATCGAGCGCATGTCCATCCTGTGGGAAGAAGAGGGTCCCAAAGAGGTGTTCCGCCAGGGCGGCGGTTCCCTGCTGGTGGCGGTCATCGCCTACCTGGCCATGGACAACGAGCTCATTCGTCACCTCACCTTCAACTTCCTCGGCCTGCAGCTGGTGCTGATGGCGACCGTGCTGTTGATGGGTAACTACACCGGCTACAAGCTGAGCGAGCTCAAGCGCTTCAAGCCGCTGGTGGACGAGATGAAGTCTGGTGCCACCCCGGGTAAGGACAAGTAACAGATGTGGTTCTGGCAGAAATACACCAGTCCGTGGAGCCTGTCCCAGGCAGGCATCCTCGGCATGAACAAGCGCAACCACTCCTACATCAGCCGCTACAACCCGCGCCGCCTCTATCCGCTGGTGGATGACAAGCTCAAGACCAAGCGCATCGCGCTGGATGCGGGGGTGACGGTGCCTGAACTCATCGGCACCATCCGCGAGCAGCACGACGTGACTCGCATCACCGAGCTGGTGAAGGACTGGCCGGGCTTCTGCATCAAGCCGGCCCGCGGCTCCGGCGGCAAGGGGATCCTGGTGATCCTGCGCCAGGAGGATGGCCTCTTCTACAAGCCCAACGGCAGCGCCGCCAACGGCCAGGATCTGGAGCGCCATGTCTCCAACATCCTGGCGGGGCTCTATTCCCTCGGCGGCAAGCCCGACGTGGCGCTGGTGGAAGGGCTCATCAACTTCGACGACGTGTTCGACGGCTACTCCTTCGAAGGGGTCCCCGATGCCCGGGTGATCATCTTCAAGGGGTTCCCGGTGATGGCCATGATGCGCCTCTCGACCTCGGCTTCCGACGGCAAGGCGAACCTGCACCAGGGCGCCGTGGGGGTGGGCCTGTGCCTGCGCACCGGCCGCGCCCTGCGGGCGGTGCAGTTTGGCAACCCGCTGCGCCACCACCCGGACACCGGCCTGGATCTCTACGATCTGAAGGTGCCCCACTGGGACACCCTGCTCAACCTGGCGGCCTCCTGCTACGAGATGTCCGGTCTTGGCTACATCGGGACCGACATGGTGCTGGACAAGTTCCGCGGCCCCATGCTGCTGGAGCTCAACGCCCGTCCGGGCCTTGCCATCCAGATCGCCAACGGTCGCGGCCTGGTGCCCAACCTCAAGACCATCGAGAAGCTGGGTCAGGTCAAGATGAACGTGGAGCAGCGGGTCAACTTCGCCAAGGATCACTTCGGTATCTTCGACGAATAGTCCGCCCCCCTTCTGCAAAAACGCGCCCCCCGGCGCGTTTTTTTATGGCCGCTCCTGCGCGCAGGGCGCCCCGCCCGAAGGCCGATCCCCGTCACATCCCATGGCGGCGCCCCTTCAATGGCGCGGCACAAGGGGATAAGCTCCCGACCAATGAGGGGTCGCCAGCCCATAGGCGCAGGCCACCCCATGTGCGTGAGGCAGTGCGCCTGCCAGGGGGCACCGATTTGTCGGCGACAACGGGGCTTCTCGATGGTAGATTAATCAAATCAAATAGATAGCATCGATCGGGTTTCTCCTATGCAACGTTGGCCCAGCCTGAAGCAGCTCCAGTATCTGGTCGCTCTGGACGAGCACAAGAATTTCAACCGCGCCGCCAAGGCCTGCCATGTCAGCCAGTCGACCCTGAGTACCGGGATCCAGACCCTGGAGGACATGATGAACCTGCAACTGGTGGAGCGGGATCACAAGAGCTTCATCATGACGCCGGTCGGCATGGAAATCGTGGCGCGGGCGCGCAACCTGCTCTCCGACGCCCGGGATCTGATGGAGTTGGGGCAGCAGCAGGGGGGCGTCATGCACGGCACGGTGCGCCTGGGCTGCATCCCCACCATCGCCCCCTTCCTGCTGAGCAAGCTGCTGCAGGTGTGCGGCAAGGCCTATCCGGATCTGGAGCTGCTGCTGCGGGAAGACACCACCACCAATCTGCTCAAGCAGCTGGAGCAGGGGCAGCTCGATCTGCTGATCCTGGCGCTGCCGGTGGAGATCGGCGGCTTCCACAGCAAG
>NZ_CAWMFQ010000225.1:4707-5662 GCF_963866995.1 Aeromonas sp. ZOR0002
AGGATCCCTTCCACATGGTGATGCCCTCCCACATGGCTGCGGGCCTGCACATGCCGTTCGACTACAAGGAGCTGCCCAACCAGAGCATCTTCCTGCTGGAGCGGGAGCACTGCCTGACGGAGCACGCGGTAAGCGCCTGCCGGCTGCGGGACAAGAGCAAGATCAACCCCTTCGCCGCCACCAGTCTGCACACCCTGGTGCAGATGGTGGGGGCCGGTCTTGGCACCACCTTCCTGCCCCAGATGGCCATAGATGCGGGCATCCTCGACAACACGGACCTGGTGGCCATCCCCCTGCCCGGGGAGAAACCCTATCGGGAGATAGGCCTGGTGTGGCGCCCCAGCACCACGCGGGTGCAGACCTTCTACAAGATTGCCGAGCTGCTGACGCCGCTCATTACCCCCAAACCGGCGGGGTGATCCGGTGGCTGCCCCCACAGGCGGCCACTCGTCAATGCCGTTGTCATTCAGGTTCCAGGCAGGATCATCGTCTATGATGAACCCCGTGCCCTATCAAGGAGTTGAGATGTTTCGCACCTTGCTGCTGCCCCTGCTGGCCCTGCTTCTCGCCGCCTGCTCCAGCACGCCGGAGCCTCCCCGTCCCGTGCGCCAGAGCGGCGCATTCGACAACTTCTATCAGCAGTGGCGCGGCGTGCCCTATCGCATGGGCGGTACCAGCCGCGCCGGTCTCGACTGCTCCGCCTTCACCCAGCTCGCCTACAGCCAGGTGCTGGGCTTCACCCTGCCCCGCACCACGGAATCCCAGGCGAGCCTCGGACGCCCGGTGGACAGATACCGTCTCCAGCACGGGGACCTGGTCTTCTTCAAGACCGGCTGGCAGCAGTACCACGTCGGGGTCTACACCGGGGCAGGTGAGTTCATCCACGCCTCCACCAGCAAGGGCGTGATCCGCTCTCGCCTCGACAACGTCTACTGGAACAGCCGCTACTGGCAGG
>NZ_CAWMFQ010000225.1:5726-19972 GCF_963866995.1 Aeromonas sp. ZOR0002
ACCCCAAACATGAAAAGGCCCCGAGGGGCCTTATCATGTTGTTGCCGGGTCAGTGCTTGCGGTGCCAGCGGGGCGAGGTGGTGCGCTCTCCCCAGGGGGTCATGCAGGGCAGCAGGGCCCCCTCGATGACGTCCTCATGGCTCGCCAGCGCCAGGGCAATCTTCTCGTGGAGCAGGCGCAGCAGGTTCTTCTCCTGGCCCGCCAGGGAGTGGCCTGCGGCGAAATACTCCTGCTGATGTTGCAGCGCCAGCTTCTGGGCAAACTCATAGGTATTGAAACTGTCCGGCATGCGCGCGATCACGTCATCCAGCCGGGCCAGCAGGCTATGCAATTCCCTGGTCATGTGCGGTTCTCCCTCCGAGTTGGTGCCCCACAATTACCTCTTATTGGATAGAAGACCAATCCGGATGCCTCAAAAATGGGAGCCCGGACACAGTTCCGGACAACGCTGCCCACTGGCAGCCACCCTCTGCCCTCGCCCGGTTTACAAGTCGGCAACGAATCGCTAGATTTGGACCGACTAATCAGTCGGTCACTTTTCGTGCGGAGCATGCCATGGACACCACCGTCACCCCCGCCTCACCGGACAAGTTCTCCCTCCCCGAGCAGCTGCATCGGCTCAGGCAGGCCTGCCAGGCCACCCCCATGCCGGATCTGGCGTCCCGCCGCGCCAGACTTGACGCCCTCAAGCAGGGGCTGCTGCGCCACAAGCAGGCACTGTGTCAGGCCCTGGCCCGGGACTACGGCCAGCGCAGCGACTACGACAGCCTGATCGCCGATGTGCTCCCCTGCGTCATGCAGATCAACTACACCCTGAAACGGCTCAAGGGGTGGATGAAACCGGAGCGCCGTCATTCCGGCCTGCTGCTGGCCCCCGCCAGGGTCGAGGTGCACTATCAGCCCCTCGGCGTGGTCGGCATCATGGTGCCCTGGAATTTCCCGGTGATGCTGAGCCTCGGGCCCCTCATCGGCGCCCTCGCCGCCGGCAACCGCGCCATGATCAAGCTCTCCGAGTTCACCCCTCACACCAACGCCGTGCTGCGCACCCTGCTCGATGAGGCCCTCGGCGGTGACGAGGTGGTGGTCATCGAGGGGGATGCGGGGATCGCGGCCGCCTTCAGCGCCCTCTCCTTCGACCATCTCATCTTCACCGGCTCCACGGCGGTGGGTCGGCTGGTGATGGCCGCGGCCGCCCCCCAGCTCACCCCCCTCACCCTGGAGCTCGGCGGCAAGAGCCCCTGTCTCATCGCCCCCGACATGCCCCTGGCACTGGCGGTGGAGCGGATGATCTTCGGCAAGAGCCTCAACGCCGGCCAGATCTGCGTGGCCCCCGACTACGTACTGCTGCCGAGGGGGCAGGAGCAGGCCTTCATCGAGGCCTATCAGGCCCATTTTCGCCGCCTCTACCCCAAAGGGCTCGAGAGCCCGGATTATGGCGCCATCATCAACGCTCCCCAGTACGAGCGGCTCACCGCCTGGCTGGAGGAGGCGAGGCAGGCCGGAGCCCAGATCCACCCCTGCGTCACGCCCGCCCGGGATGACGCCACCCGCAAACTGGTGCCCCACCTGCTGACCGAGGTACCCGGCCACTGCCAGGTGATGCAGCAGGAGATCTTCGGCCCCCTGCTGCCCCTGGTGCCCTATGACGACATCGAGGAAGCCCTGGCCTATGTGGCGGCTCGGCCCCGCCCCCTGGCGCTCTATCTCATGAGCCTGGACGAGACGCTGCAACGCCGCCTCATCCGGGAGACCCACGCCGGGGGCATGGCCATCAACGAGAGTCTGTTCCAGGTGGCGGCGGACGATGCCCCCTTCGGCGGCATCGGTCCCTCCGGCATGGGCCACTATCACGGCCGCGAGGGGTTTCTCACCTTCTCCAAAGCGAAAACCGTGCTGCGCCGCGGGCGCTTCAGCACAGGCTCCCTCATTCACCCCCCCTATCGGCGCTGGTACCAGCGGCTGATGATGGCCCTGTTCCTGCGCTAGGAGGCGAGATGCGAGAAACCATGACCGACAAACGCCGCCAGATCCTGGATGCCGCCCTGGCCCTGTGCGCCGAGGATGGCCTGCAGGGCGCCGCCACCGCCCGCATCGCCAAGGCGGCCGGGGTGGCCAATGGCACCCTGTTTCATCACTTTCCCAGCAAGGAGGTGCTGATCCAGAGCCTCTACCAGGACATCAAACTGCGCCTTGGCGCCGCCATCACCGAGGCCGATGCCGCCCTGCCGCTCCAGGAGCAGGCCCGCCACTACTGGCACCAGGCCATGGGCTGGATGCAGGCCCACCCCCGTGAGCTCAGGTTCGTGCTGGGCTTTTTCCACTCCCCCCTGCTGGCCCGCCCCCTGCGCAGCCAGATCCTGGCGGAGACCCTGCATTTTCTGCCGAGCCTGCTCGCCCGGGGCCAGGCCAGCGGCGAGCTGATGTCGGCCCCGCCGGCCCTGATGCTGGAGGTGTGCCAGGGCCAGTTTCTGGCCTGCGCCTCCCTCTTTGTCGATCAGCCTGAACTGGGAGAAGACCCCCACTGGCAGGAGAGCGCCTTCACCCTCTTCTGGTCCGCCATCAGCGGAGGTTCCCATGCGCCCTGACGCCCTGCTTGCCACCGGCAGACGCCTCTGGATTGGCAGCCTGCTCTGGATCATCGGCCGCACCCTGTGCCGCGCCGCCCGGGTCGACGAGGCGGTGCGCCGCGAGCTTGCCCCCCTGCCGGACGGCCTCACCATCAGGCTGGAGGTAAACGGCATGACCCGGGGGCTGAGTCTCTACAAGTTCGCGGGGCGCTGGCACTGCGGTGAGGAGGCTGGCAGGGCGCACTCGACCTGTGCCCATGACGGCCCCCACCCCCTGCGGGTGCGCTTCAAGCACCCCGCCGTCGCCTTTCGCGCCCTCAGTTTTCGCCTCGGCATCAACCAGGCCTTTTGCGAAAACCGGCTGCTGGTGGAGGGGGATCTCGACGCGGCCATGCACCTGGTGCGAGCGCTTGAGCAGTTGCAGAGCCTCATCCTGCCCGCCTTCATCGCGCGGCCCCTGCTTCGCCACTACCCGGACCCGCATCGCAAGCTCGCGCGGGCCTGCCACATCTATCTGGGTCTTCTGACCGGTTGAACACGAGGAGAACGGGATGAGCCGTTATTACGATTTTTTCTGCCCGGTCAAGCTGATGGCGGGGGAGCAGGCACTGGAACAGTTGCCGGATGCCCTGAGGGGATTGGGAGCTGGCCGCCCGCTGCTGCTCACCGACAAGGGGGTCAGCGGCAGCGGGCTCGCCACCCTGCTGGCCGATGTGATGGCCGAAGGGGCCTTGCCGGTCGCCGCCATCTGGGACGAGATCCCGGCGGACTCCTCCACCGCCGTGGTGGAGCGGATCGCCCGCCACTACCGGGAGCTGGGCTGTGACAGCCTGCTCGCCCTTGGCGGCGGCTCCGTCATCGACACCGCCAAGGCGGTGAACATACTGGCGACCCTGGGGGGCGAGCGGCTGCTCGATTATGCCGGAGCGGATTGCCTGACCCGTCCCCTCAACCCCCTGGCGGTGGTCCCCACCACGGCGGGGACCGGCTCCGAAGTGACGCTGGTGGCGGTGATCAAGGATGAAGGGAGCGGGCGCAAGGTGCCCTTCACCTCCCCCTTCCTGCTGCCCCGGCTGGCGGTGCTGGATCCCCGCTTCACCCTGGGGCTGCCGCTGCCCATCACCGCCGCCACCGCCATGGATGCCATGACCCACGCCATCGAGGCCTTCATCGGCAACGGCAAGAACCCGGTCAGTGACGCCCTGGCCCTGATGGCGGTGGAGAAGATTGCCACCGCCCTGCCCAGGGTGCTGGCCCACCCGACGGACAAGGGCCTGCGGCTGCAACTGGCAGAGGGCTCCACCCTGGCGGGCATGGCGTTTTCCAACTCCATGGTGGGGCTGGTGCACGCCCTCGGCCACAGTCTGGGGGCGCGCTGCCACCTGCCCCATGGCCTCTGTATGAACCTCTTCCTGCCCACCGTGCTCGACTACAACCGGCCCGGTATCGACCCCGAGCTCGCCCGCCTGCTGCTGCCCCTGGTGGGGCCGGAGCGCTTTGCCGCGACCCCGGCCGAGGGGCGACCCCAGGCCACCATCGAGGCGTTGCAGGCACTGCGCGATACTCTGTGGCAGACGGTCAAGCTGCCCCGCACCCTGCGGGAGGCGGGCCTCACCGACAAGGCGCTGCTGCCCGGGATCCGGGATCTCGCCATCAACGACGGCGCCCTGCTCTACAACCGCAAGGATGCGGACAGGGACCAGTTGCTGGTCCTGCTGGAGCGGGCCTGGGAGTAACGGGCCCCTTGCCCGTCAGACATCGGGGGTGAAGACCCCGGTGGAGAGATAGCGATCCCCCCGATCGCAGATGATCGCCACCACCACCCCCTGCCCGATCTCTGCCGCCACCCGCAAGGCCCCGGCCACGGCGCCACCCGAGCTGACGCCGCAGCAGATCCCCTCTTCCCGCGCCAGGCGGCGCATCATGACGAGGGACTCTTCCAGTGTCACATCCAGCACCCCATCGACCCGCGCAGGCTCGAAGATGGCGGGCCGGTAGGCCTCGGGCCAGCGACGAATGCCGGGGATCTGGCTCCCCTCGGCCGGTTGCAGGCCGATCACCGCCACCGCCGGGTTCTGCTCCTTGAGGTAGCGGGAGACCCCCATGATGGTGCCCGTGGTGCCCATGGCCGAGACGAAGTGAGTGACCGCCCCGCCGCTCTGGCGCCAGATCTCGGGGCCGGTGGAGCGGTAGTGGGCATCCGGGTTGGCGGGGTTGTTGAACTGATCGAGCACCAGCCCCTCCCCCCGCGCCTGCATGACCAGGGCGAGGTCTCGCGCCGCTTCCATGCCCTCTTCCACCAGCACCAGCTCGGCGCCGTAGGCCTGCATGGCGTCGCGCCGCTCCTGGCTCATGTTGCTCGGCATGATGAGTCGCATCCGGTAACCCCGGGACGCCGCCACCATGGCCAGCGCGATGCCGGTATTGCCGGAGGTGGCCTCGATGAGCCGGGCTCCTGGCGCTAAGTGACCACTCGCCTCTGCCTGCCTGATGAGGTTCAGCGCCGCCCTGTCCTTGACAGAGCCGGCGGGGTTGTTGCCCTCCAGCTTCACCAGCAGGGTGACGCCGGGGTGCGGATTGATGCGGCGCAGCGCCAGCAGCGGGGTGTTGCCTATCAGATCGTCCAGGGTGGCGAAGGCCATGACGGATCCATCCTCTCTCAATGTTCTATACCTTGCCTTGCGACCATTCGCAGGCCGGCCAGTGTAAGCGAGCCCGCCATGGGCGCAAAGAATGGCGTTGGCAAACCCTGTCCGCCATGTTCTGATCTTCCCATTCACCCAGAGAGGACTCCCGATGAGCGACATCCTTCACCAGGCCGATCAGCAGCAGTTTGTCTGCACCGTGGACGGCAAGCTCTCCCGCCTTGCCTATCGCCGGCTGGACGCCACCACGGTGGACGCCTACAGCACCCAGGTTCCCCCCGAGCTGCGCGGACAGGGGATTGCCGACAAGCTGGCCCGCCGCTTCTACGACTGGACCCTCTCTGAGGGGCTCACCATAGTGCCGAGCTGCAGCTACATCGACGTCTGGTTGCGCCGCAATGCCGGTTGAAGCCGGGGCGCTGCAGGAGGCACACCTGCGGGCCTGCACCGAGGCCCTGCTGCGGGCTGATCACCCGCGCATGGATTGCCTCCGGGCTGCGCGGGAGCTGGCCCTGCCCGACTGGGCCCTGGGGGCGGGGTTTGTGCGCAACCTCATCTGGGATCACCTCCATCACAAGGCCGAACCCACCCCGCTCAACGACATCGATCTTATCTATCTGGACAGCGCTGATCCGACTGGATTGAAGGAGGCCGATCACGAAGCCTGGCTCGCCACCAGGATGCCAGGCCAGTTGTGGGAGGTGCGCAACCAGGCCCGCATGCATCTGCGCCAGCAGGTGCCTCCTTTTGCCAGCTCGCTGTCGGCCCTCAGCCACTGGGTGGAGATACCCACCTGCATCGGGGTCCGCCTGCTGGCAGATGATGCGTTCGAGTGGCTGGCCCCCTACGGCTTTGCCCCCAACTGGTCCCTGGTGGTGAGCCCCAATCCGCGCTGTCGCCAGGAGAGCCGTATCTTTAGCGAACGGGTCAGGGCCAAGGAGTGGCAACGCATCTGGCCTGACCTTGTGGTGAACTGGCCATGAGCGAATTGCAAAGGATCGACAACCTTGGGCACACTAAGAAAAAGATGTTTGTAACTCAATGGGTTAAATAATGCGCGACTTCTTCTCTCTCGAGCGCTGGCTGCCGGGGCTCGCCGCCTTGCTGCAATACCAGCGGGCCTGGCTGATGCCGGATCTTCGCGCTGGCCTCTCCGTCGCGGCCGTGGCCCTGCCCGTGGCCATCGCCTATTCGGAGCTCGCCGGGGTGGGCGCCATCGTCGGCCTCTACTCCTGCATCCTGCCCATGGTGGTGTACGCCCTCTTTGGCACCTCCCGTCAGCTCATCGTCGGTCCGGATGCCGCCACCTGCGCGGTGATCGCCGCCGTGGTAACGCCGCTCGCCGCCGGGGATCCCACCCGTCACTGGCAACTGGTGATGACCATGACTGCCATGACCGGCTTCTGGTGCCTCATCGCCAGCCGCTTCAAACTGGGGGTGCTGGCAGACTTTCTCTCCCGCCCCATCCTGATGGGGCTGCTCAACGGGGTGGCCATCACCATCATGGTGGGCCAGCTCTCCAAGATCTTCGGCTTCACCTTCAGCGAGCGCTACCTGATAGAGCGGATCCTGAACGGCACCAGCTACATTACCCAGACCCATCTGCCCACCCTGGCCATGAGCCTGACGGCCCTGCTCACCCTGCTGCTGGCCAAGCGCTACAGACCGGCCTGGCCCTCCTCCATGGTGGCCATGGTGGTGACGGCGGCCCTGGTGTGGCTGTTCAATCTCGGCCGCGTCGACATCGCCACCCTGGGGACCATCGGCTCGGGGCTGCCCGCCTTCCAGATGCCGGACTTTCCCCCTGGGCTTATCCGTGAGCTGGTGCTGCCCGCCCTCAACCTCGCCATGGTGAGCTTCGTCTCCATGATGCTCACCGCCCGCAGCTTTGCCGCCAAGAATGGCTACGAGATTGATGCGGACAAGGAGTTTAGGGCGCTGGGCATGGCGAACCTGGCCGCCGCCGCCTCCCAGGGGTTTGCCATCAGCGGGGCGGATTCGCGTACCGCGGTCAACGACGCCAACGGCGGCAAGAGCCAGTTGGTCTCCATCATCGCCGCCGCCGTCATCGCCCTGGTCACCTTCTACCTGACGGCGCCGCTGCAATACATCCCCACCGCCGCCCTCGGGGTGGTGCTGGTGATGGCCTCCCTGTCGCTGACGGATTTTCGCGGCCTCTGGGCCCTGCGCCACTCGGACCGCGCCGCCTTCTGGCTCGCCCTGGTGACCTTTGTCAGCGTGCTCACCATGGGGGTCATTCCGGGCATCACCCTCGCGGTCCTGCTGGGGCTGTTCCAGTTCCTGCGCAACGTGATGCGCCCCACCGACCAACTGCTCGGCATGGACGACGAGGGCGTGGTGCGCACCCTGGGGGACAACGAGCAGGCCAAGGCGATTCCCGGCATCCTGGTCTACCGCTTCAACTCCCCGCTCACCTACTTCAACGCCCCCTACTTCAAGCGGCGGGTGCTGGCACTGCTGGTGCAGGATCCCCACAATCCCAGGTGCCTGGTGGTGGATGCGGTGGCCTGCTTCACCCATCAGGACATCAGCGTCATGAGCATGGTGGGAGAGCTGCACAAGGAGCTCAAGCGGCGCGGCATCCACATGGTGATGGCCGGTCGGCACGGCCAGATGAGCCAGTGGTTCAAACAGGCGGGTATCCGGGTCGGCGAGGATGGCATCATCCTCTGCCCCGACATGTACCAGGCCCTGCGCATGACCCGCTGCTACCGGGAGCCGGTGTTCCGGGATGACGAGGGGGTGGAGAGCACCACGGATGCCCTGCTCACCCGCTGGCCGCACGATGACGACCTGCCCGACTCGGCGCACCTCACCCGCCCCAGCGAGCAGGAGGCCGGCGCCACGCCGGTCTGAGACACATCCCCTGGTCGCAGGCCCCCTCCTCCTGCGACCAGGATTGCACCCCGCCCCCGCTTGGTGTTAAATGCCCCTCCAGTTGGCCCTGACGAGGGCCATCGCCAGCACCTGGATATCCCATGCAGACTCAATCCCACGCGGGCCCGGGCTCCCTCTTCGCCCTGACCTGGCCACTGTTCATCGATCTGGCCCTTCACTTTCTGACCGGGGCCCTCAACACCTTCATGGTGGGCCATGTCTCCTATCAGGGGGTGGCGGCCCTCGCGGTGGGCAACCAGGTCTTCGATCTCGCCATCACCCTGTTCAGCTTCGTCAGCATCGGCACCAGCGTGGTGATCACCCAGTATCTGGGGGCGGGAGACAAGGAAAAAGCCCGCATCGTCATCCACACCGCCATCGGCTTCAACCTGCTGGTGGGACTGGTGGCCGCGGTCGGCGTCATGGCGGGGGCCGGCACCATGCTGGCGCTGATGAACCTGCCTGCCCACCTGATGAGCGACGGCAGCCTCTACCTGCAGATCATCGGGCTTTGCCTGCTGCCGGAGGCGGCGGCCCTCTGCTTGGCCGCCACCCTGCGTGCCCACGGCCACACCCGCCAGGCCATGTACGTGACCCTCATCGTCAACCTCATCACCTTCGTCGGCAACCTGCTGCTGCTCTATGGCTGGTTCGGCCTGCCCCAGCTCGGGGTCGCCGGGGTCGCCATCAGCACGGTGGCAGGGCGCATCGTCGGGGTGGTGCTGCTGGTGTGGCTGGTGGCGCGCAAGACCGGCATCCGGCTGCGTCTGCCCGAGATCGTCCGCCCAAGCCGCGCCATGCTGGACAAGGTGCTGCACATCGGGCTGCCGGCGGCGGGGGAGAACCTCTCCTGGATGCTGCAGTTCATGGTCGTGACCGCCTTCGTCGGCCTGCTCGGCGACAAGGCGCTGGCGACCCAGTCCTACTTCTTCCAGATCTGCCTGTTCATCCTGCTGTTCGGCCTCTCCATCGGCCTTGGCAACGAGATCATCATCGGCCACCTGGCGGGGGCCCGACGCTTCGATCAGGCCTATCGCCAACTGATGAAGAGCCTGAAACTCGGCCTCATCGTCACCGCCGCCATCGCCATCGCCGCCGCTCTCAACGGCCGCGCCATCATCAGCCTGTTCACCGACGACGCCGACATCATCACCCAGGTGGCGCAGCTCTTCCTCATCAGCCTCATCCTCGAACCCGGTCGCACCTTCAATCTGGTGGTGATCAACGCCCTGCGCGCCACCGGGGATGCCCGTTTCCCACTCTACATGGCGCTCGTCTCCATGTGGGGCATTGCCGTTCCCCTGGCCTATTTCCTTGGTATCATGCAGGGCTATGGCCTGGTAGGCATCTGGCTGGCCCTCGCCTGCGACGAGTGGGTGCGCGGTCTGGCCATGTTCTGGCGCTGGCGCAGTCGTCGCTGGCAAAACAAAATTCTTGTCGAAACATAAGCGGAATCACCATGAAGAAAATCGGACTCTTGTTGACGGCCATCCTGCTCAGCCCGCTCGCCATGGCGCAAACCGCCCCGGCGACCCCCAAGGCGCAGGCTCCCCAGACCTGGTATGTGGCCCCCATCGTCATCGACGAGACCAGCGAAGCCCAGAAGGCCCTGACCAAGGAGTTCACGGCCCAGATGATCAAGACCATCAAGATCAACGAGTACCAGACCGGCAAGGCGGTGGGCAAGACCAAATCGCCCAAGTGGCTGATCCGCACCAAGCTGATGCCCGCAAGCCAAGAGCCTCTGGTCGGCAAGAAGCACCCGCAGGGCCTCACCTACGGCAAGGGCATCCCCACCCAGGAGATCGTCGGCGAGCTCATCATGAACGGCACCCTGGTGGCCCACATCGGTCAGGGCTGGCGCGAACCCATCGTCCCGGGCACACCGGTGGCGGAGAAAATCTCCATTGCCAACTACCAGTACGCCATCGGCAACGAGGCCAAGGCGCCGGATCTGGAAGAGCTGGCGGCGCAGATCGGTTTCGAGGCGGGCAAGGTGATTGCCAGAGACGGCAAGCCCCTGCCCGAGAAGAAAAAGAAAAAAGAGTAAACGGCTCACCCGTTTCCAGTCAGGGGCCTCGCGCCCCTTTCTGTTGCCCGCCCCGCTGCAGACCCCCTCTCCCGAATGTGAAGCGGATCCCGCTTCTTTCCTCTGCTGCCCCAGGGTCAGCAGGCAATCATCTTGTAATTCAAACAGTTAAAAATCGCCCTTCCCATGCCGCAAATCCGTGGCCCCGAATTGGATCGGGATCACGTTTCTCCCCGGCAGTAAGGGGTACTTTGGTCTTGCAGGCACAATCAAACGACAACAAGGAGGCTTCATTACATGTTTCCGGAGTACAGAGATCTCATCTCGAAACTGAAGAGCAGTGATGTCCATTTCCAGAAGAAGTTTGACTTGCACAACGACCTGGATGCGGAGATCAGAAAGCTGGAGAAACACCACGCCAGCGACTACAGCTCCGAGGTGAAGGATCTGAAAAAACAGAAACTTAAACTGAAAGAGGAGATATACGACATCCTCAAACAACATCCACACTAGACGCCTTGACGAATACCTGGATAAGCAACTTATCCTGCCAGCCCGGCCCGACGCCGGGCTTTTTATCATCTCGTCACAGGAAAGCTGTCCGAGACGCTGGCAGGCCCTGATGGCGAAATTCGCTGGATGTCTGGCCTGTTTGCCAACGAAAAACGATTTGTGCCCCCTCAATTATTTCGCGAGTGTAGAAGCTGTGGCTAAGGGAAACATAGCGACAGCTAAATGCCCTTTATTGATAATTCTGTTGGCTTTCTGTTGCCGCTATATAATTTTTTAACGCTATCCAGACTGCATTACCCTCATCATAAGGTTTTCTGCTAGTAATAAATTGTTGATCTCTTAGGATATATATAAGCAGCCTAAGTTCAACAGCTCCTTTTAACAAACTGAGCTTCTGATTTTTTTCAGCCTCATCATAGCGGATACCATTTTCTTGTTCTTTTTTCTCAAAAAGAGAAACCATTTCACCTAAAAAAAGAGTTTTTTGTCCAAGTCTAACTTTTGAAAATTAATTTTCAATCCTTTAACATCCATTGTATTCACTAAATTCTCCATTGATATCTAATGCCTGCTACAACTGACTCATTTGTAGTGATGCGCAGCGAGCTAAAAATAATTTTTATTGTACACTATTTTATGCCCCCCCATTTACAGCTACCTCTGCCCACGCTAAGTTAGACACATATATTGCACCTAAAACTGTCAACTCCGGTTGTACTCCTCCAGAATTTTTCTGCCCGTACTCCTGTGTATTTGAACTCAAAAAAACAAAATCACTTTCTACGCCACGAGTGCGTAAATCTCGGCATAATCCGAGAAACAATTCATAAATCTCACAATCTTTAGGTTCTGCTTTACCTCGTTTTGCGGGTGGAAAATATTGCTTCACTCTATTCATCGCTCCCAATAAGTGCGCATCTTCTGGTATAACAATAGCGCATGATTGGAGGAGCGTTTCCGCAACCGACTTCAACTTATTCGCCAAATCCAATGCGCTTTCTACTTGACCATGTTGATATCGCATACTGGTTACGGCATCAGCTGCTGAAAGAAAGTGCCTTCGTCTTGATTCCAGTTTTAGTATTTCACGCTCCGTCTCTTCTAAAACCCCAGCGACATTTTCGTGCCACTCCATTTCTACCGTAGCGCTTGTTAATAGCCATAAAGACCGTGAGTTTGAATTCGCCCTAGCTATCAATGATTGAGCGAATTTTGCAGAATCAGAGTTGATATTTTCTCTAACAGCAGAACGGATAATATCGAGAAAAATACACGTATCTATGTAAAGCATTGGCAAAGGCTCACCCGATATAGCGCTACATGCGTCAGCGTAACTGATAAGCATAGTTAGCGTTCCTTAATATACGAGAGAAGATCTTCTGCGAACTCATACTGAATACCTAACTCAATAGCTTTTTCTTCCGACCATCCAAGTTCAACTAGAGATCTAATTACCATGTCTGCATAAATGTCCACTTTTGCCTCATGTACTAAGACCAAAAACTCAAACCAGCGTTTTCTATCTAATGGATGAGAGCTTCCAGTCGACTTGTTTGCTAAGTTTGAAAAGCGTATGAGAGATTTTTCCACGGCATCTCCAGCAACGCTACCAATACTTATTTGGTCACTAGTAAGGTCAGCGGTAATGCCGGTACCATTAATTGCAGGAAGTACAACATCTTCATAGAAATTCTCTAGAACGAAATTGTATTGTTCGTAAGTGAGTTCACTCTCCTCAGTTGGAATTATATTAGAAACCCATAATAACCCACCCTCCTTGGGAAATATAAACAATGCTGCTGGTGATACACAGGAGCCTCTTAAGGCTTCAAAACAAATTGGCTTTTCATCGATATCTCCGAGCGTATTCTCTTTATCCTTCCTTCGAACCCATGGCGCTTTAGATGCTTTTTCAAGCAGCTTTGAGAAATTATCAATATCAATCCCATTAAGGTGGATGTACAGCTCGCGAAAAGTTTTCATATATTTCCTATTTTTAGGATGAAAAGTTTGTATAGAAAATCAATGTAACATATTTCTCCGTATATCCTGCCCAGCCACCTACAATAAATCAACAGGTTTTTATGCTTTTCTATTATTTAAATGTCGTCTTCTCAAAATATAGGCCAAGTTTACTGTGGTAAATATAGAAATTTCTAGCTGTCGCCCCTCAATGCTCTCTAAATATAAAAAAGCGGGCCAATGGCCCGCTTGGTTATATTTCACTCACCCCATTATCACACCGGCGGATGGAAATGGCTGGCCTCGCGGGTGGCCATCTCCTCGTAGGTGGCCCACTTCTGCCACGCCACTTGTTGCGCCACCTGCATCAGCCGCTCGGCCTCCTGTGGATGGCTCTGGGCCAGCACCCGATAACGGGTCTCCTGCTGCCGATATTCGTCAAGGGGGATGGAGGGGCGCAGGCTGTCGAGGCTGAAGGGGTTCTGCCCGGCACTTCGCAGTACCGGGTTGTAGCGCATCAGCGGCCAGTGGCCCGAATCGACCGCACGCTTCTGTTGGGCCAATCCCTGCGCCATGTCGATGCCGTGGGCGATACAATGGCTGTAGGCGATGATAAGGGACGGGCCCGGATAGGCCTCCGCCTCCCGCAAGGCCTGCAGCGCCTGCTGCGGGTTGGCACCAAAGGCGATGCGGGCAACATAGACGTTGCCGTAGGAGATGGCCTGCAACGCCACATCCTTCTTGGCCAGCGTCTTGCCCCCCGCCGCGAACTTGGCGACGGCACCGAGCGGGGTCGATTTCGACATCTGCCCACCGGTGTTGGAGTAGACCTCGGTATCCATCACCAGCACGTTCACATCGCGGCCGGAGGCGAGCACATGGTCGAGCCCCGCCGAGCCGATGTCATAGGCCCAGCCATCGCCGCCCACTATCCAGACCGAGCGGCGCACCAGCTGATCAATCAAGGAGAGCAGTTCGCGAGCTTTGCCGGATTTCACCTCTTCCAGCCGCTCTCGCACTTGCGCCACTCGGCCCCGCTGGGCGCGGATCTCCGATTCCAGCCGCTGGGGGGCGCTGATCAGCGACTCGACTAGCTCTGGGCCCAGCTCCCCCTTCATCGCCTGCAAAGCCGCCACCGCCTGACCGTGATGCTGATCGGCGGTGAGGCGAAAACCAAAGCCAAACTCGGCGTTGTCCTCAAACAATGAGTTCGACCAGGCCGGCCCCTTCCCTTCACCGTTCTTGGCCCATGGCGTGGTCGGCAGGTTGCCGCCGTAGATGGAGGAGCAACCGGTGGCGTTGGCCACCAGCATGCGATCGCCAAACAGCTGGGTCAGCAGCTTGAGGTAGGGAGTCTCGCCACAGCCGGCGCAGGCACCGGAGAACTCGAACAGGGGCTCGAGGAACTGGGTGCCGCGCACCGTGGAGAAATCCACCCGCTCGCGGGCCGGCCACGGCAGGCTCTCGAACCAGCGCAGCGCCTGTTTCTGGCCAGCCAGATGGGGCGCCTTGTCCATCATGGCGATGGCACGCTCGCCTTCATGGCTCTCATCTTCTCCAGCCCGCACCGGACAGGCCTGCACACACTGGCCGCAGCCGGTGCAATCTTCCGGATAGAGCTGCAAGGTGTAG
>NZ_CAWMFQ010000226.1:0-210 GCF_963866995.1 Aeromonas sp. ZOR0002
ACCGTGGTCATCACCGAAGACGTGAACAACGACGGCACCATCGACCGCACCGAGATCAGCGGCAAGGTGAACGTGGCAGTGAGCCTGCCGGGCGATGCCAAGGCCGGGGACACCCTCAAGGTGAGCGGCCAGGCAGACCGGGTGCTGACCGATGCCGACATCAGCGCAGGCAAGGTGGGTTACGAGTTTGACCGTCCGGCGGACGGGGTG
>NZ_CAWMFQ010000227.1:0-3507 GCF_963866995.1 Aeromonas sp. ZOR0002
AGATGAAGGATGTGGCGGCAGAACTGATCGCCCAGCTGCCGCTGGTCGAGCGAGTGTTGCGCATCGAGGAGGAGCAATTCGTCCGCACGTTGGACAGAGGTCTGCTGCTGCTGGAAGACGTCCTGGCCAACCTCGGTGATGCCAAGGTTATCCCGGGTGAAGTGGTGTTCAAGCTCTATGACACTTACGGCTTCCCGGCCGACCTGACCGCCGATGTGGTGCGCGAGCGCGAGATCGGCATCGACGAAGAGGGCTTCAAGGCCGAGATGGAGAAGCAGCGCGCCCGCGCGAAAGAGGCTTCCAGTTTCGGCGTGAACTACAACGACGTGCTGAAGCTCGATTTCGAGACCCCCTTTACCGGTTACAAGCAGCTGAGCCAGAACACCCAGGTGGTCGGTATCTACAAGGATGGTGTCGAGGTCAATGGCCTCATCGCCGGTGAAGAGGCAGTGATCGTGCTGGCGGAGACCCCCTTCTATGCGGAGTCCGGCGGTCAGGTGGGTGACAGCGGCATCCTCAAGGTGGATGACGGCATCTTCGCCGTCACCGACACCCAGAAAGCGGGCAAGGCGATCATCCACAAGGGCTATCTGGAACTGGGTACCCTGGAGAAGGGAGCCGAGGTCGAGGCCGTGGTCGATGGCGACCGTCGTCAGGCCATCGCCCTTAACCACTCAGTGACTCACCTGCTGCACGCGGCCTTGCGCCAGGCGCTGGGTGAGCATGTGACCCAGAAAGGATCCCTGGTGGGCGCCGAGCGCATGCGCTTCGACTTCTCCCACTTCGAAGGGCTGACCATGGCGACCATTCGCCGGATCGAGGAGCTCGTCAACGCCCAGATCCGTGCCAACCACGAGGTGGCCACCCAGCTGATGGGGCTGGAAGAGGCCAAGTCAGCCGGTGCCATGGCGCTGTTTGGCGAGAAATATGAAGATGATGTGCGCGTGGTACGCATGGGCGACTACTCCACCGAGCTGTGTGGCGGTACTCACGCCAAGCGCACCGGTGATATCGGCTTCTTCAAGATCATCGCCGAGAGCGGCATCGCGGCTGGCGTGCGCCGTATCGAAGCGGTCACCGGCAAGAGCGCCATCGATCTGATGCACCAGCTGGGTGAACAGATCGAAGAGGCCGCCGCGCTGGTGAAGGGCGATCAGTTCTCCATCGCCGACAAGGTTCGCCAGGTACTGGACAAGGCCAAGATGATGGAGCGCGAGCTGGAACAGCTCAAGGCCAAGCTGGCGGCGCAGGCGGGTAACGACCTGCTGAGTCAGGTCATCGACATCAATGGCCAGAAGGTGCTGGTTGCCGCCCTGGAAGGGGTCGACCCCAAATCCCTGCGCGGCATGCTGGACGAGCTGAAGAACCAGATGAAATCCGGTGTCGTGCTGCTGGCAACCAGCAGTGATGGCAAGGTCAACCTGATCGCGGGCGTGACCAATGACCTGACCGGCAAGGTCAAAGCTGGTGAGCTGGTCAATCTGGTGGCCCAGCAGGTGGGTGGCAAGGGCGGTGGTCGTCCCGACATGGCACAGGCGGGTGGTACCCAGCCTGAGGCGGTGCCGGCGGCGCTGCAATCCGTTCACTCCTGGCTGGAAGAGCGCCTGTAAGCGGGCGAGGTGATCTGTGGCACTCTATGTACAGAAGTACGGTGGCACCTCGGTCGGCACGCTGGAGCGGATCGAGGCAGTTGCTGAGCGGGTTCAACTGACCCGTGCCCAGGGACATGACGTGGTGGTGGTGGTCTCAGCCATGTCGGGCGAAACCAACCGGTTGCTGGGCATGGCCCAGCAGCTGGACCAGGATGCCAACCGGCGCGAGATGGATGTACTGATCTCCACCGGTGAGCAGGTCACCATTGCACTGCTGGCGATTGCGCTCAACAAGCGCGGTTGCCCCGCAGTCTCGATGACCGGTGATCAGGTCCGCATCCACACCGACTCCGCCTATGGCAAGGCGCGCATCACCCGTATCGACACCGAGCAGGTGGAAGCCGCACTCGGTGCCGGCAAGGTGGTAGTGATTGCCGGTTTCCAGGGGCGCGATGAGCATAATGCCATCACGACCCTGGGCCGAGGGGGTTCGGATACCACCGCGGTGGCCGTGGCTGCGGCCATCAAGGCCGATGAGTGCCAGATTTTTACCGATGTGGACGGGGTGTATACCACGGATCCGCGCATCGAGCCCAAGGCGCGTCGCCTCGATACCATCACCTTCGAGGAGATGCTCGAGATGGCGAGTCTCGGTGCCAAGGTGTTGCAGATCCGTTCGGTCGAGTTCGCGGGCAAGTACCGCGTGCCGCTAAGGGTGCTGTCGAGTTTCGTCGACGGAGAGGGAACCTTAATCACATATGGAGGTGAGAGGATGGAAGCACCCCTGGTATCCGGCATTGCGTTCAATCGCAACGAGGCCAGCCTGACCATTCTGGGTGTGCCGGACAGGCCGACCGTGGCCGCGCAGATCCTGAATCCGATCAGCGACGCCAACATAGATGTCGACATGATAGTGCAGAACACCATGGGGGATGGTACCGCCGACTTCACCTTCACGGTGAATCGCGATGATTATCGCCGGGCCCGCGCCTTGCTGGAGGAGACCGCCAGCGAGCTGGGGGCCGCCTGCGTGCAGGGCAACGGAGAGATCGCCAAGGTCTCCATCGTCGGGGTCGGCATGTGGAATCATCCTGGTGTAGCGCGCACCATGTTCAAGGTATTGGGTGAGGAAGGGATCAACATGCAGCTGATCTCCACCTCTGAAATCAAGATATCCGTGGTGATTGACGAGAAGTACCTGGAGCTGGCCGTGCGTTCGTTGCACTCGGCGTTCGGGTTGGATCAAGAGCCTCATGAGCAGCCCTTGGGAAACAATCCCTGATTGATTTAGTTTCAACCATTTACCATATCGGTATCTTTGTAAGATAATGGCGCATATCGATATAAATACAAAACAGGATACAGGAGCAAGCGAATGCTTATTTTGACTCGTCGTGTAGGGGAAACCCTGATGATTGGTGACGAAGTAACCGTTACCGTACTGGGCGTAAAAGGGAACCAGGTTCGTATCGGTGTGAATGCACCGAAAGAGGTTTCCGTACACCGCGAAGAGATCTACATGCGGATACAGGCCGAGAAAGTCCCGGGCCAACCGAATTTCTAAGCCATTTCATGGCTGCCTGAAGGCGACATCCTGGATGTCGCCTTTTGTTTTTCAGGGGCCTGCAAATCGGCCTGCAGAGCGCGAAACTACTGGGTAAGTGTCGATATTGCTTGAATATTCCACTCTTTGGCCAAATGCTGAGCGAACGCTCTGTTTTCTCCAAAAAAGTGTTTGACTAAAAATCCCTGTGAAGTATTATCAGCCCCGCAAACGGAGAGGTGGCCGAGAGGCTGAAGGCGCTCCCCTGCTAAGGGAGTATGCGGCTTATACCCGCATCGGGGGTTCGAATCCCCCCTTCTCCGCCATTTTGCGCCCGTAGCTCAGCTGGATAGAGTACCTGGCTACGAACCA
>NZ_CAWMFQ010000228.1:0-13859 GCF_963866995.1 Aeromonas sp. ZOR0002
CACAGTAGATAGTGGTCGCCGGGGTAGAGGGGCTCGGGGTACATGCAGTTGAAGTGCACCGGCCCCGGGGTGTGCGCCTGTCGTGCCAGGGCCTGATCCACCGAGCTCAGCACGAAGGCCGCCGGAATGGCGGGAGTGGGGCTCGGCAGATTTTGCTGATAGACGGGGTAGCGACCGAAGATCCCCGGCTGATCGATGGCCTGGTTGGCCCCGTTGTCGATGAGCTCGGGTGGCCTGTCGGCAGAGAGAATGATGAGCGGGACCCCGGTGAGCTGGGCTTCTGCCACCGCGGGCCAGAGGTTGGCCACCGCGGTGCCCGAGGTCATGATGACCGCCACCGGGCGGCCGCTCCCCTTGGCCAGCCCCAGCGCCACGAAGCCCAGACCCCGCTCGTCGAAGTGCAGATGGCGGCGAAAGCCCGGGTGGGCTGCGGCGGCCATGGTGAGCGGCGCCGAGCGGGAGCCGGAGGCCAGAGCGATGTCACGCACGCCGAGGCGAAAGAGCTCTTCCAGCAAGAGGGAGGACCAGACATGGTTGAAGGTGGCGTGATGGCTGGCAAAGGCGTGATGCGCGGACACGTGGCTGGCGGACATGAAGCTCTCGCAGTGAGGAGTCGGTGAGAAACGCTATCCCAGCAGGGAGAGCACGTTGGCGATCTTGTTGTCGAGTTCGGCCCACTCGGCGGTGGGCTCCGATCCCGCCACTATGCCGGCACCGGCGAACAGGCTGATGCGCGGGCCCCTGATCCGGGCGCTGCGAATGGCGACGGAGAACTCCGAGGTCTCCCGGCTCAGCATGCCGCAGGCACCGGCATACCAGCCGCGATCATGGGGCTCGCATTCACGGATGAAGGCGAGCGCTGCCTCGCGGGGGGCGCCCCCCACGGCGGGAGTGGGGTGCAGGGCAGCCAGCAGTTGCCAGTCGCAGACGCCGGGTTTGAGCTCTGCCTCGATGTCGCACTTGAGGTGTTGCAGCAGCCGCAATTTCAGAATGCGCGGCTCGGTCAGGGTGGCATCGGTCGTGAGGGGGGCCAGGCGGCTGAGAATGTCGGCGTGAACCAGCCGGTTCTCCAGCCGGTTCTTGCTGTCGGCCAGCAGCTCGGCGGCCAGGGCCGCGTCGGTCGCCTCATCCCCGGAACGGCGAATGGTGCCTGCCAGCGCCTCGGTAAAGAGGTGGCCCTTCTCCCGGCGGTAGAGGCGCTCGGGGGAGCAGGAGATGAAGCTCTGCTCGGGGGAGAATTGGAAGCCGAAGTGGAAGCACTCCTGGGCGTGGCGAGCCCACTGTGTCAGCAGGGACCAGGGGCAGAGGGGCGCATCGTGCGCCTCGCTCTGGAGCAGGCTCTCCCGCGACAGCACCACCTTGGGGGTGCGGGCCTGGAAGTCGGGGGCCGTGACCTGCTCCACCAGGGTCTGCCACTGGGCAGGGCCCGGCAGGTCCTGGCGCTGCCATGGCCGCTTTTGCAGGGCGGGCAGGGGGGCCTCGGGTTGCAGGGCATCGAGCGCCGCCTCGGCGGCGCAGAGTTCGGCTTCGAATGCGTGACCCTCTTCCCGGGCAGGCAGCCAGAGATTGAGGCAGAGGCTGGTGCACTCCCCCCGGCGTACCAGCTCGATACGGGGCAGCACAAAGCGGCAGGGGCCAAAACCCTGCCAGCCGGGCAGATCCGGGTCGAACGCCAGACCGCCGTAGTAGCGAGGGCTGTCTTCACTGGCCGTGCTGGCAAGGTCGCAGACCCGCTGGATATCCTCCGGCCGGGTCAGTTCGTGGATGGCGCCAAGCGCCACGTACTCCGGGCTCTGTTGCCCTCTGGCGTGCCAATAGATGCGGGGGTAGAGCGTCTGGGCCGCCAACCAGCCGGGAAAGACGTCGACGTGAGCGGCCACGCGCAGTCGCACGAAACCGCTGACAGTGCTGTGACGCAGGGCGTCCAGTTGTTGCTTGAGGTGGGTCTGAGCCAACATGGATGTCTAGTCTGAGCCGGATAATCGCGATCGCTCCGGGGGAGGATGGCGCAGGTTGATGCCAAAGGGCGACGATTTCCTATATATTATCTGCCCATTCGTCCATGTAAATTGCCCGGGGGAGCCGACGCCCCCGCGCAGCCAAGTATACCTAAATCCGGTTCGATAACCCTTAACACGATCAATATCTGATTGTTTGGCCATCACAATATGACAAATACCTTCTCTGTTTGGTTGCTGGCGGCGCGTTTGCGAACACTGCCCCTGGCGTGCTCCTCCATCTTGCTGGGCTCGGGGCTGGCAGCCAGCCGGGGAGCGTTCGACGGCACCATCATGGGGCTCTCCCTGCTGACCGCCATCCTGCTGCAAATTCTCTCCAATCTGGCCAACGACTATGGGGATGCGGTCTCCGGTGCCGACAACGGGGAGCGGATCGGTCCCCAGCGCGCCGTGGTTTCCGGCCTCATCACCCGGCACCAGATGTGTGTGGCCATGGGGCTGACCGCCCTGGCGGCCGTGGTGAGCGGCCTCTCCCTGCTGGCCTGCGCCTTCGGGGAGGCGTGGCAGCAGATCCTGACGTTCATCCTGCTGGGGGGGGCGGCCATCGTCGCGGCCATCACCTACACGGTGGGCAAGAGCCCCTACGGCTATCGCGGCTTCGGGGACATCTCGGTGTTCCTGTTCTTCGGCCTGCTGGGGGTGCTCGGCTCCTACTACCTCTTCACCCATCGCCTGGAGTGGGACCTGTTGCTGCCCGCCACCGCCTGCGGCCTGCTGGCGACTGCGGTGCTCAACATCAACAACGTGCGGGACATCGAGACCGATGCCGCCAGCGGCAAGATCACCCTGGCGGTGCGCCTTGGCCGCAACCGGGCCATCGCCTATCACTGGGTCTTGCTGGGGGCGGCGCTGCTGGCGACCATCGCCTTCCTGCTGACTCAGCCTGCGAGCCTCTGGCCCTGGATCTTCCTGCCCGCCATGAAGCCCCTCACCGATGCCGCCCGCACCCTGCGAGAGAGTTTCGATGGCGAGGTGCTGACCGGCGCCCTCAAGAAGACCGCCATCAGCGCATTTCTGTTCAGCCTGCTGCTCTCCGCCGGGCTGGCGCTCACCTGAGGCCGACGCGTTTGGCAACAAAAAGGGCTCCCGAACGGGAGCCCTTTTTGTTGATGTGTCGACGCGTTGTTGTTTCATCAGACCGATGTGATGAGCGCCAGGGGAGGAGCATGCCGCCAGGCGAAGGATGATGCCAGGTGATGCAGACGACGAGGGCCCCCGACAGGGAGCCCTCGTGTGCATGAGGCGGGCTTGCCCCTGACGGGTCAGCTTGTCTGGGCCACGGCCGTGCGGCGAGAGAAGAAGAGACTGTCCAGCAGCCAGATGGCAACCATGGAGGCCCCAACCAGCGGGAAGCAGATCCCGAGCACGACCAGCACCGCGATGGCACCGCCCATGGGAGGCAACTTGGCGGGCAGGGGCGGGGCGGCGAGGCGACCACTGGGACGGCGGCTCCACCAGATCCAGAGCCCGCTCACCGAGCTTGCCAGAATCATCAGGCAGATGAGCAGCATGACGAGCTGGTGCGGCCAGCCGTAGAGCTTGCCCATGTGCAGCATGACGCCGGTTTCCACCGTCTTGGCGACCGGGCCGTAATCCTGCCAGCGCACGTCGACCAGCACCTTGCCGCTGTATTGGTCGATGTGCAGGGTGGCGTCGTTGCGGGGATCATCGGCAAAGATGGCGATGGTATAGACGCCGGTTTCACCGACCGGGGGGGTGATGCTGTAACCCGGGCTGACCCCCCGCTCGCTGGCGATGTCGACCACCTGTTGCAGCGGAATGCGATGGCTGGCCATGACCATGCCCTCGTGTCCGCCGCCATGGGTCATGGCGCTGTGATCATGGCTCTCTGCCGTGGGTTGGGAGCTCGGCATGGGCAGGGTCTCGGCCCCCCAGGAGACGGTCTGTTCGTGAGCCTGGTTGAGGCTGCGGGTGAGGGGGGCCGACTTGGGCACCTCGTTCCACATGGCCGCAGGGAAGCGGTTCCAGACGTCGGCGAACTGGCCGCCCCAAAAACCGGTCCAGGTCATGCCCGTCAGCAGCAGCAGCAGCAGGAAACCCGCGCCCCAGAAGCCGACCACGGCGTGCAGATCACGCCACCAGAGACGGCCGCGCTGGTGCATTCTCGGCCAGAGGATGCCCCCCACACCCGGTCCCTTGCGGGGCCACCAGAGATAGAGTCCGCTGACGAGGAGCACGATTCCCCAGCCTGCGGCCAGCTCGATCAGGCGATCTCCCGTGGTGCCAAGCATCAGCTCCGCATGGAGAGCGCGCGCCACCGCCTGCAGGTTCCACTTGTTGTCCATGGTGCCGAGCAGGGCGCCGTTCGCGGGATCCATGAAGAGGGTCAGCTCCTGCCCTTCACGCATCACGACTATCTGTGCGCTCGCGTCTGCTGCCACCGGGGGCAGGTATTTGCGCAGGCTGGCGTCCGGCATGGCGATGGTTGCCTTGGCCAGCAGCTGGTCGGCACTCAGGGTCTGGGTGGCGGGCGTCACCTTCATCAGCTGGGGGTAGAGCAGGTTGTCCAGCTGCGGTTTGAACAGATAGACGATGCCGGTGAGGGAGAGCAGGATCAGGAAGGGGGCGACGAAGAGACCGGCATAGAAATGCCAGCGCCAGATCCGTTGGTAATAACTTGCGTCTTGTTGCTTCATCGTTGTTCCCTGGGTGAACGCCAAAAGGTTTCAGTAGGTGGAATGTTTTGAGTGGCGCGGATAATAGCAGCAACGTTTTGTTAACTGCAACAGAACATGTCGAAGAAATGTACATTCCGCCATCGGGGTAAAAACGGGGGGTGAATGGCGCTTTCCGTTCACAATGGGGGGAGCTTCATGGACTTTTCGGGGATAAATTCTTACTTTGTGGCAACACAGGGCATATCAGCCGCAGCGAAGGACTCAAGGCAGGAGGTGAACGTGCAAGCACACGGCCATTTTGAGATGCAGCGACAAGGGCAGCTGCTGATCTGTCGGCCGAGCGGCCCTTTCAACCTGGCAGGCGCCATGGCCTATGAGGGCAAGTTCAGCCAGCAGATAAGCCGTTTGCAGGGAGCCCCCTGGGGCATCGTCGAGGTCGCGACCGAGTTCGAGGCCGCCGGCCCCGAGGTGCTGGCCCGTTTTCGTCGCCAGTTCAACTGGTGCGCCACTCATGGCTGCGCCTTTCTGGCGGTGGTCATGATCGGGGATTTCAAACGTTATCTGGCGGATCACGTCTTCAGCGAGCTTCCCTTTCAGGAGGTGCGCTATTTCGAGGAGGAAGCGCAGGCCATCCACTGGCTGACACAGCGCCTCGAGGGGCTGCAAGGCAAGGAGATCCACGTCAGCACGGGTTGAACACCCCGGTTACTCCAGCCTGATGAACCACTTGTCCCGCTCGTCGAGGCAGTCGGGCTCCCCCATCTCGAATTCACGGCAGATAAGCGGCCGCACCTCGTAGATGCGACACATCATGGTGTTGCGGTCGAGGGCGGCGCACCAGCCATCTTCCAGTCTGTGCATCACGGGCACTTCTCCTTCCCGTTCCTCGATATAGCGGTCCGGCACGCCGGTGTCGGTGAAGAGCATCACCTCGAGGCGGCAGCAGCAGGCTTCGCAGTTCTGGCAGCTCACATCGCTCTGGATTGCTTGGATCATGTCACCTGTCTTGCCGCATGGCGGCGAATGATATGAAACAGGCGCCTGTCAGGCGCCTGTGGTCTGGCTGGGGCGTGTGAAATACCTTAGCCCAGTTTGCGGGCACGGTAGCTGCGCCCCTTGATCTTGCCTTCCTGCAACCGCTTGAGGGCGGCGCTCGCCACCTGGCGTTTCACCGCCACGTAGGAGTACTGCTCGGAAATCTGGATCTTGCCCACATCGGCCCCGGCAATGCCGCCTTCGCCGGTCAGGGCGCCGAGGATGTCACCGGCACGCACCTTGCTCTTGCGGCCCGCATCGATGGAGAGGGTCACCATCTGCGGCGCGATCGGCTTGATGTCGCGGCCGATCCCGGCCAGGTCGCCCTGGGGAATGGGGGCCTGCTGGTACTCCTCGATGAAGTTGACGCGCTGGGCCTCGTTCGGCTGGTAGAGGCTCAGGGCCAGGCCCTGCTGGCCAGCGCGGCCGGTACGGCCGATGCGGTGCACGTGCACCTCGGGGTCGTAGGTGAGCTCGTAGTTGATGACGGCCCCCAGCTCCTTGATGTCGAGGCCGCGGGCCGCCACGTCGGTGGCCACCAGTATGGTGGCGCTGCCGTTGGCGAAGCGCACCAGCACCTGATCCCGCTCACGCTGCTCCAGATCGCCGTTCAGCGCCAGCGCCGAGAAGCCCTTGGCGGCCAGGTGATCGGCCACGTCGTTGCAGGCGCGCTTGGTGTTGCAGAACACCACGCAGGAGCCCGGTTGGTAGTGGCTGAGCAGCCAGGTGAGGGCATCGAGGCGCTGGCCGGCCGGCACTTCATACAGCTTCTGTTCGATGGCGCTCTCTTCGTGCAGGGACTCCACGCTCACCTCCACCGGATTGCGCTGCACGCCGCGGCTCATCTGGGCGATCCCTTCCGGATAGGTGGCGGAGAAGAGCAGGGTTTGCCGGTCCCGCGGGGCGTGGCTGATGACGCGGTTGATCTCTTCACCAAAGCCCATGTCCAGCATGCGATCCGCTTCGTCCAGCACCAGCGTCTTGAGGTCGTCGAGCGCAAGGGTGCCCTGCTCCAGGTGCTTGAGGATCCGGCCCGGGGTGCCGACGGCGATGTGGGCGCCAAAGCCCAGGGTGGCGGATTGCGGTGCGGTCGGGGTGCCGCCGCACAGGGTCACCAGCTTGACGTTGGGCAGGGTACGGGCAAGACGGCGGATCTCGGTGGCCACCTGATCCGCCAGCTCACGGGTCGGACAGAGCACCAGCGCCTGCACGGCCAGCCGGTTGACGTCCAGCTTGGCCAGCAGACCCAGGCCGAAGGCCGCGGTCTTGCCGCTGCCGGTTTTCGCCTTGGCGATCAAATCTTTGCCGTCGAGCACCAGGGGCAGGCTCTGGGCCTGGATCGGGGTCATCTGCAGATAGCCCAGGCTGGCGAGGTTGTCCTGCAGGGCGGAGGAGAGGTTCAGGCTGCTAAATTCGCTGTTGTTCACAAAAGGACTCTATATCGGAAAACCAGAAATGGGGGTGCGCGGTGCGCAAGGGGGCGCATCATACCAGAATGTGCCGCCGGATGCGGTGAATATTTGAACGGTTGGCGTCATGGGTTGCCGATGGAGGCTTCTGTCTGCGTTGGCGGGCTTGCGGTATGTAAAAAGAGCACAATGGAGCAGGGTGGTCATGGCCAGATCATGATGAATGGCGAGAAAACGTTTTTAATTAAACATGCCCTGGTGATGATGAGTCATCGGAGGATGCCATATGGGATATGGTCGTTATTCAATCTATATACGAATGAGGAATGAAATTAACAAATGAGCATAACTTATTGTTTTTGATTTATTTTTAACCTCATCCATTAACGATTAATAATCGTGTGTCATGGCAATTAATTTAAAAACGTTTGTATTATTTCGCATGCATATTTTTACCGCGGATTGTGATGATTCTCTGATTTTTAAATATGCAGTTCTTTATGATGGCGCCGGTCAAAAATAACAATTCAATGGGTGCTACTGGTATGGAATACGTTCATTTCGTGCTCGGACTCGTGATGGTCCTGGCATTGGCGTTGCTGGCAAACCGCCGCAACTGGAAACAGATCAAGCTGCGTTACATCGGCCAGCTGCTGGTGGTCGAGCTGGCGCTCGCCTGGTTCATGCTCAACTCCGAAGTGGGTCTGGCGGTGGTGGGTGGCTTTGCAGCCGGCTTCACCAAGCTGATGGAGTTTGCCAAGCAGGGGACCGACTTCGTGTTCGGCGGTCTGGTCAACGAAGGGGCCTTCTCCTTCTTCCTGATGGTGCTGATGCCCATCGTCTTCATCTCCGTGTTGATCGGCATTTTGCAGTACATCCGTCTGCTGCCCATCGTCATTCGTGGCATCGGCACCGTGCTGGCCAGGATCAACGGCATGGGCAAGCTGGAGTCCTTCAACGCCATCAGCTCCATGATCGTCGGTCAGTCCGAGAACTTCATCGCCCTCAAGAACATACTGCCGCACCTGAACGAGAAGCAGATGTACACCCTGGCGGCGACGGCCATGTCCACCGTCTCCATGTCCATCGTCGGTGCCTATATGCAGCTGATCGAGCCGCGCTACGTGGTGGCCGCGCTGGTGCTCAACATGTTCAGCACCTTCGTGGTGCTCTCCCTCATCAACCCCTACGAGCCCGACAATACCGTGACCGATGCCAAGGCGCTGGCCGAGGGTGACGAGCACCACACGCCGAAGAAGGAGAACTTCTTCGAGATGCTGGGGGAATACATCATGGCCGGTTTCACCGTGGCGGTGATCGTCGGTGCCATGCTGGTGGGCTTCATCGCCCTGATCGCCCTCATCAACTACCTGTTCGAGGCGGCGTTCGGCGTCAACTTCCAGCACGTCATGGGCTACATCTTCTATCCCGTTGCCTGGATCCTGGGCATCCCGGGCAGTGAAGCGCTGCAGGCCGGCTCCATCATGGCGACCAAGCTGGTGACCAACGAGTTCGTGGCCATGATGGATCTGGGCAAGATTGCCGCCGAGCTCTCCCCGCGCACCGTCGGCATCCTCTCCATCTTCATGGTGTCGTTCGCCAACTTCAGCTCCATCGGCATCATTGCCGGTGCGGTGAAGGCGCTCAACGAAGAGAAGGGCAACATGGTTTCCCGCTTCGGCCTGAAGCTGGTCTATGGCTCCACTCTGGTGAGCCTGCTCTCCGCCGTTATCGCCGGTGTGATGATCTAGGTCCTCCCCCCGCGCTGCTCATGACGACCCCCTGCCTTGGCAGGGGGTCTTTTTTTGGGCAGATGAGCGGGTGAACAGAGGAGGGGACTGGTTGGCAGCCCGGCCATCAAGCGCGGGGGTCTTCCACCTTGATGTTGGCGGGGACCCGCTTTTTGCCCAGCACCATGGCGCGGACCAAATCGCTGCGGGTGAGGCGATCGGTCAGGAGTACCACGGCCGCATGGATGCCAACGGCGGCCATCAGGGTGTTGGCGATGATGCCGTGCAGCTCCTCCAGCCACTCCTCGCCCCAGAAGGCATCCCAGGTGGTGAGCCAGCCGGTGACGACGGTCCCGACCAGGGACAGCAGCAGCAACCAGATCATCAGGGAACCGACCGGATTGTGGCCGAGGTAGTAGGGGTGGCGCCCCTGGGCGAGCTGGCGCAGGTAGTAGCGGACCCGGGCAGGGGTTGGCCACCACTGGCCGAAGCGGGCGTAATAGGGGCCGACCAGCCCCCACAGCAGGCGGATGATGAGCAGGATGCCCACCGCGTAGCCAGCATATCTGTGGGGTTTGCTGCCCTCTTCCAGCACGAAGAAGTTGAGCAGGCAGAGGGTGACGGTCGCCCAGTGAAACACCCGGATGAGGGGATCCCAGACTTTCACTTCAGAGGCAGGTGTCATGGCAAGGCTCCATGGTGGGGGCCGGGGGAAGACCGGCCCGGGGCGGCGTTACTCGTCGATCTCTTCTTTCACCTTTTTCAGGTCGGTCGGGTCGAAGTAGATCTCGACCTTGCGCTTCTCCTTGTCCCAGCCATAGATCTCGTAGCAGCCGGTCTTGGTGGCCTTGAACTTCTTGATGTCGTATCCCATCGCCTTGATCTGCTGCTGGGCGTCGGCTTCGCTCATCCACTTGCTCTTGTCGGCCTGGGTGCATTGGGGGTCGGCCAGGGCTGCGCCGCTCAACAGGGGGATCAGTAACAACAGGGGGGTCAGTTTCATTGCTTGCTCCTTGCGGGTGGTTGGGTCAACAGTCGCAAGGCTAATCAAGGAGCATTAAGGAAGAATTAAGGGAAAAGGGAAATGAATGGCTCTCCCCGGCAGGGGGCCGGGGAGAGGGTGATCAGCTCAGCTTGCCCCTGACCAGCCACTTGTCCAGCGCATTGGCGAAGCGCTGCTTGTCGGCGGCGTTGAAGGGCGCAGGGCCACCGGTTTGGACGCCGGCAGAGCGCAGCTCCTCCATGAAGTTGCGCATCCCGAGCCGTGCCTGGATGGTCTCCCGGGTGTAGATCTCGCCCCGGGGATTGAGCGCCTCGCCCCCGGCGTCGATGACCCAGGAGGCGAGGGGAATGTCGCCGGTGATCACCAGGTCGCCGGGCTTGACCTGCTGGGCGATGACATGATCTGCCACATCGAAGCCCTTCTCCACCTGCTGGGTCTTGATGAAGGGGGAGGGGGGGACTCTGAGCCCCTGGTTGGCCACTAGCGTGGTCACCACCTGGGCGCGGTGAGCGGCGCGGTAGAGGATCTCCTTGACCGGGATGGGGCAGGCATCGGCATCAACCCAGATGGGCATGGCATGGCTTCCTGTGTCTGGAACGGGTGGCGCATCTTAGCATGGCTGGCGCGGGGCGGCTGCCCCGGGGCTGAGTCGTCCCCGCCTTTGGTGTAAGCTGGGGCCTGCACATGAAACGAGAAGGAGACGAGATGGATCGGGTGCCCGGTGACGTGATTTATGGCCTGACCCTGGACGGCAAGGGGGGCATGACCCCGCTGGCCGAAGGTAGCGAGATCCCCTGTGCCCAGCCCGGCTGGCTGCATCTGGACTACGGCAACCCGGAGTCGGCGCGCTGGCTGCTGCAGACGCCGCTGCTGGGGGAGGCGGCCAGGGAGGCCCTGCTCGGCCAGAGCAACCGTCCCAAGCTGGTGCGGATGGGGGAGACGGTGCTGCTGATCCTGCGCGGCATCAACCACAACAAGGATCACAGGCCAGAAGAGATGGTGGCCCTGCGGATCTTCATCACGCCAGATCTCATCATCAGCAGCCGACGTCGTCCGCTGCTCTCCGAGAAAGATGTGTTCGAGCAGCTGTCGCTGGGGGGCGGCGCCGACACACCCGCCGACTGGCTGGTGGAGATATGCGACGCCCTGACCGACCGGGCCGGGGAGTTCGTCGAGGAGCTGCACGACCAGATCCTGGATCTGGAGGAGATGGTGCTGATGCGCGACCTGCCCGCCAACGGTCGGCTTGCGCGCATCCGCAAGCAGCTCATCATGATCCGTCGCTACCTCTCCCCCCAGCGGGATCTGGTGGCGCGCCTGGCCAACGAGAAGATCAGCTGGCTGGACGAAGATGACAGGCGACGCCTGCTCGACATCGCCGACCGCTTGCGGCGCTGGCTCGACGATCTGGATGCCGGGGTGGCACGCACCGCCGTGCTGGCGGACGAGATCAACAACCTGATGGCGGAGGCGACCAACCGCCGTGCCTACCAGATGTCGGTGATGGCGCTGCTGTTCCTGCCCGCCAGCTTCCTGACCGGCCTGTTCGGCATCAACCTGGGGGGGATCCCCGGGGCCGAGAGTCCGACCGCCTTCTGGGTGTTCTGTGGCTTCCTGCTGGTGCTGGCGACCGGACTGGCGGTCTGGCTCAAGCACAGGCGCTGGTGGTAAGGAGTGAACATGACGACATGGGAATCTTTTGGCGTGACCCTGCTGCTGTTGCTGGGGCACACCCTGGTGCGCGGCCTCATTCACAAGAGCCTGATGGCCCTTGGCCAGAGCCGGCAGGTGAGCGAGAACCGGGTACTCTACGTGGAGCACGTATTCCACTTTCTGCTGGGCTGCGCCACCCTGCTGATCCTGGCCGGGGTCTGGGGGCTCGACTTCTCCCGGCTGGTGGTGCTCGCCTCCTCCTTCTTCGCGGTGCTGGGGGTCGCCATGGTGGCCCAGTGGTCGATCCTCTCCAACATCACCGCCAGCATTACCATCTTCTTCGCCTTCCCCTACAAGATTGGCGATCGCATCCGCATCCTCGACAAGGATGACTCTGTCACCGGCATCATCACCGAGATCGGCCTCTTCTACGTGCGGGTGCGGGATGACAACGGCGATCTGGTCACCTATCCGGCGAACCTTATTCTGCAAAAGCCGGTGAGGCGGCTGGAGGGAAAGGAGGCTGAGTCCACGCAGCCGGAATGAGAAAAGGCTCCCTCGGGAGCCTTTTTCGATGGATGCTCAGCGTTCGAAGAAGCGGTAGAGGTGCTCGACCTGGACGGGGCAGTCGGCCACCAGGTGGATGTGGTCCCGTGCCTCCTCGGTGGACGAGAAACTCATGGGGCACCCCAGGGTGTCCGTCATCACGTAGAGGTGGCCGTCCTGCCCCCTGAACTCCACGATCCAGCCGGGGGAGACGATGTCGTGCATGATCTCCGCCTCCTTCAAACTGTGCTGCTGGTGAAGCGCGCGCAATTCACTGACTGTCATGACATCCTCCTATGACTCATGGCGCCACCCTCAAGTCTAGTTCTCCTTCCCGTCATCGGATCAGGGCGCCGTCGCCCCCTCCCGGGGTGGTTGCAGGGCGATCAGCAGCTCCCCGGGCAGCGGCGTGACAGGGCCGGTGACCACCCTGGGTCTGGCCCTGGCATCCAGCACGAACAGAGGAATGGCGCCGGGATTGGCCTCCTGATACTGGTCCCAGTCGAAGGTGTCGCTCAGGCGGGTCGCCTTGATCTGTCCGCCCCGGCTCAGCAGGCCGCTCAGCCTGGCGAAGTTGATGTCGGCACCGAACAGGTTCTGGCGGGCACGGAAGGTGGCACTCTCCCGGTTGGCCTTGCCGTGCTGTTCGCTGGAACGCAGGGAGTGGACCTTCTCCTCCCCGTAGAGGTGGGCGAAGTGCAGCACCCCGAGGGCGTTGTTGTGGAGGCTGGGAGAGAGCGCCAGCACGGTGCTGATGCTGGTGAGGGGCAGGTGCCGCTCGGCGTGCTCCGACTGGGGGTTGCCGAAGTAGCAGGGCAGGCCGCTCATGCGGGCCAGCTTGCAGTGTTCCCAGGCAGGATCGGAGAGCTGCACCGGGATCCCCTGATCCGCCAGCGCCTTGCCGATGGCCCGGGCCACCGAGTTGGCGCCGATGAGCAGCCAGACATTGGGGGCGCTCTGGCGCATGTCGAGCAATCTGGCCAATGGCGTGGCCGTCAGGCTCTGCAGCACCACGGTGAAGATGATGACCGCAAACACCAGGGGCACCAGCTTGTCGGCATCCTCGATGCCGGCCTCGTGCATGCTGATGGCGAAGGAGGCGCTGACCGCCGCCGCCACTATGCCCCGGGGGGCTATCCAGGCGAGCAGGGCGCGGGCGCGCCAGGGCAGGTCCGACCCCCGGGTCGAGACCAGGATGCAGAGCGGGCGGGCCACGAACTGCACCACGCACAGCAGGGCCAGCACCATGGGGCCGAGCTGCCAGAGCTGGGCCAGATCGAGGCGGGCCGCCAGCAGGATGAAGAGGGAGGAGATGAGAATGACGGCGAGATCCTCCTTGAAGGCAAGCACCTCCTCCAGATCCAGCCCCTCCTGGTTGGCGAGCCAGATGCCGAACACGGTCACCGCCAGCAGGCCGGATTCGTGACTGAGCCAGTCAGACAGGGTGAAGGTCACCAGCACCAGCGCCAGTACCCCGAACTTGTGTAGGCTGACCGGCAGCCAGTCCTTGCGGATGAGCAGGGTGGTGAGCCAGCCGGCACCGACCCCGATGAGCGACCCCACTCCCACCGTCTTGGCCAGGGCCAGCAGGGTATGACCGACCAGATCCCCCTGGCTGCCGAGGCGCACCGCCTCGAACACCAGTACCGCGAACAGGGCGCCGATGGGGTCGATGACGATCCCCTCCCAGCGCAGGATCTTGTCCACCTCCCGGACCGGGCGGATCACGTTGAGCATGGGGGCGATCACCGTGGGGCCGGTCACTACCAGCACGGCGCCGAGCACCATGGCGACCCGCCAGTCCAGCCCAAGCAGGAAGTAGCTGG